>JBFJNS010000016.1:0-14835 GCA_041618055.1 Binatia bacterium | reverse complement strand
TCGCAGAGCGTTGCACCGGCAGAGCGGTGCGTTCCGTTCGTCAAGCCGAACGCGAATTGGTGACCCATTACTGCGGCGCCGAGCCTTTCACGCAGAGAATCGATGAGGCCCTCCGAGCATGGCGCTTGGGCGAACGCGGCCGTGCGCAAACCATCAAAAACAAAATCTTGTTCTCCTTGCCGGGGTTTTACTGCTATCCTTTTCAAAACGGAATTCGCGTCGGATTTGAATTCATCCGCAGGTTTTGGTTCGTGCCCGGCGCGCATGGAAAGGGCCTGACTGCTCTCTCGGCAGCGATGCTTTGGGAGGAGTATTGCCACTAATGATGCTATATTCAATCGTTTTCATTTTCGGTGCAGTTGCTGGTAGCTTTCTTAACGTCTGCATCCTTAGAATACCAAATGGGGAGTCTATCATTCATCCCCCGTCCCGTTGCCCCAAGTGCAAAGCTACGATTGCGTTTTATGACAACATTCCATTGCTCAGTTACCTGCTGCTCGGCGGCCGTTGCCGGGGCTGTCGGGAGCGCATATCGACGCGCTATTTTATGGTCGAACTGTTAATGGCGTCATTGGCGGTGGCCCTTTACTCTCAGTTCGGTCTCGGGCTAGCATTTGTTGTCGGTTTCGTTTTCGTGGCGGCGCTGATCGTAATCTCGTTCATCGACCTGGATGTCAGGATTGTGCCCGATGTGATCAGCTTGCCAGGCATCGTCGTTGGGCTGTTTTTCTCAATCATTGGCCGCTACTTGATCAGCGATCCCCTGGAGCTAGTTCCGACACCGGTCAGTGCCCTGATAGGGGTCGTGGGCGGAGGGGGGTTTCTTCTTGCAGTTGCCTGGCTTTACGAACGTTTTACGGGAGTGGAAGGAATGGGCGGCGGTGACGTAAAACTTCTCGCGATGATCGGCGCCTTTCTTGGATGGCCATCGATTCCGTTGACGCTCTTTTTTTCGTCGTTAGGAGGTTCGGTCATCGGCCTCATCTTGATGTTACGCAAGGGCGTCGACGGAAAGTATGCTCTCCCCTTCGCTCCTTTCCTTTGCCTGGGGGCTCTTTTGCATTTGTTTTTTGGCAAGCAAGTGATCCTTTTTTATCTCCCTCCCTACTAGTCTTTTGCTATCGCCAGATGCCGGATTTTGTCAAAGTGACGGGTTGTCGAACGGATCTTGTCAATATAACCTCGTATCACTCCTTTTCTTGCCTTAAAAAGCTCCTAGTGCCCGCGACTTAGCCGAACATCCTAGCAGCACGGCATTGGTATGGTTTCTGCAGTAGCGCTAAAGCGACAGAAACCGAATGACCGGTTTCATCATGACTAGGGTTATTGCTCATGCTGGGACGTGCTTGCAGATCGGTGGATATCTGATGCGTAACTGGAAACTCTCAAGATTATTAAAAGACATTCGGGGATTTACGCTCGGCGAGATGCTGGCAGTTGTCACCATTATCGGTATCGTTACCGCGGTAGGTATGCCAGCATTTCTCGCCTTCCAGCCAGGGTTTCAACTTAATGGCGGCGCGCGTGAGATCTTGGGAAAACTCATGTGGGCACGCGCTGAGGCTGTTGAGGAAAACGCCACGTACGTCGTAAATTTCCCGAACAACTACACATTGCGGGTCTTCAACGATGCCAATCTGAACGGTACTTGGAACACGGGAGAGTGGACACAATTAATAGACATTCAAAGCGAATATCCGGGTGTGACTTTTTCGGTGAGCGGGCCTAACCCAACGTTTAACGGGCGCGGCACGGCAAATGGCAGCACGACAATAACGATCACGAATTCGAGCGGTTCCAGAACGGTAACCGTGAGTCCCACCGGTAACGTGAAGATTAACTAACATGGGCAGAATTGGAAACAGGATTCGCCAGAAATCAAAGCGCACCGACCTAGGGTTCACCCTCCTGGAAGTTCTCGTAACGTTGATAATTTTGTCGATGGGTCTATTAGGCACTTTGGGCCTCACCACCGGGGTGATTCGGGGGAATTACTTTAGCAAAAACATCACTTCGGCAACGGCGATCGCGCAAACTCAACTAGAGGCAGTCCAGCGGGAAGGATACGTGGAAGCGACAACGACCAAATTTTCCACCGCCCCACAGGTCGTGAACATGGGTGGAGTGAACTTCAATCGGACGACTGTGATTGCCGGCGGTGTACCCGCAGTAAACATGAAGACGGTTACCGTGACAGTGAACTGGAACGAAGCGAATAACGCAGCGCGCTCGGTTACTTTGCAGACGATCCTGGCGCAATAGGCAGACTGGAAATGAAGCGATCAAGGCTACGAAGAAACTGCGGTTTTTCACTCGTAGAGATGTTGGTTGCCATGGGCATCGGCATGCTAATTCTCGCCGCTGTGACGACGACGTTTATTTCGCAAGGAAAGTTTTACAGTGGCCAGGAGCAGGTCAACGAGATGGAACAAAACGCCCGCGGCGCCCTCGATGTCATCGCGCGCGAACTCAAGATGGCGGGGTACAAGCCAGCCGGGGGAACCTTTGATGGGGTTACCTATAGCTCTTCGCAGTTAGAAATCAGAGCCGATTTCGACGCTAGCGGCGGAATCAACAGCAGCACGACGACCGAAAGAATCACCTATGCTTACGACAGCGCCAACAAGCAAATCACGCGGAAGATGGGTACGGGAACGGCAGAAGTTCTAGCGGATAACATCACGGCTTTTACCTTTGAGTATCTCAATGCCGCCGGCAACGCGACGACGACAACGGCTGAAATACGGCAAGTGAGAATTACCGTCACAGCCAAAACAGCGAAGCTAGATGTCAATTACGGCTATCCAACTTACACGGTATCGGCCACGATTACCCCAATCAATCTGGCGCTCTAAGCAGGAGGTTCAGTAAGCCATGACAGGTCATGAGTTCAAGATGGCGGCAGTCGGTCGGCTTCTCAGGTGCGAGAGCGGTTTTCTGCTGGTGGCCGGGCTGACCCTGATGACAATTCTAACCCTGCTCGGCACGACCGCCTACATACTCTCGTCGACGGATATCAAGATCGGCGGAAACTTCCGTAATAGCCAGATGGTTTTGCAAGCCGCCACGGCGGGGGCCGAACGAGCCCGGGAATTGCTCAGGATCGCCAATGCCGCAAGCACGAATAGCACAAATCGCATCTCGTTCAGCGACGAATTGGCCGCCCGCGTGGGAGCGAACTTAGTGCTCGATGGCTACGCGCTGGCAACGGACGATCCGCCTTACCTGACTGGTTCCATGACCGGGTTGACTGGCGTCTCCTATACCGTGTATTTGACCAACGACGACCGAGAAAACCTTTCACAGCCGTACGGCGGCAAGTACTTAACGACCGATAGCAACAAGAAAGCCATGCTCACCTCGGTGGCAACCGGCCCTAATAACTCCAAAGCTCAAGTTCAAATCGTCGTGATGCTCGAGCCTGGACCCCAAATTCCTGCTCCGATCTATACCAAATCAAACATGACCGGTAACGGCTCTTCGCTAACCATCAACGGCAACGACGCATGCGGGTTAACCTCACCCATAGGAACAATTTACACCAAGTCTCCAGGGACGACGAATTTGAACGGTAATCCGACTTTGACAGGAAACCCCTCCGCACCCCAAGCGGGTCCTCTGGACATTGACATTAATGGTTACATCAACCGGTACAAGAGCGGCGCCACGGTGGTAAGCGCCGACCAGAGCAACACAACTTTCGGTAGCGCAACGAACTACACGCGTATTTACTCTGATACTAACAACCCGCCCAATGCCAACGGATTGAAAATGAATGGAGTCACAGGGTACGGAATACTTATGGTCGAGGGCGATCTCGAGATGGGCGGGGGATTCAATTGGCACGGGCTCATTCTGGTCACGGGGACGGTCAAGTATAATGGCGGCGGCGGTCCTAATTCCATCAACGTGAACGGAGCGGTGTTGGCAAACAATTCCGTTACCACTAACGGATCAATAGATATACTTTACGACTCCTGCAAAATTAGTAATTCTCTAGTCGACCAACCCTTAAAGCTGGTTAATTGGAAGCATGTTTATTGACCTCTGGATTTAATCAAGACTTCCGTTGCATTTCCCATATCCATCGCCTCAGTGAACTCATTAATATACGTAGTTACCTTGTCGGTGGTGAGTAATTTCTTTCTGAAGTCGCTCAGCTCCTCTATGAGCCGACTTAGCTCACTCGTCAGCATGCCGTCTCTGGTCGCGAACTTTTCCTTCAGGGCGTTGAGCTCCCGCACGATAGAATCCTTTGCTTTGTTTGCCTCAGTGGCTTCGATGGACTCGGAACCCTTCTTGCTCCCTTCCCCTTCTTTTTTCGTTGTTTGCACTTTACTTTCCTCAGCCTGAGTCTCGCTTTCGGGTGCCGGCTTTTCCGACGCATATTCCAGTTTGAGCGGCTTATCCGACCTTTCAATCTTGACCACGAAAGCCTTGTCAACGCCAAACACACCCCCGTAAGTGTCGAACATGATTTGCCTGCCCTCTTGCCAGTAGCGGCCGGTTAAGAACTCGTTCCCGTTCTTAAGTTTTATAACGTAGGCGGCATCTGCGTTCCCCAGCGCGCTCACAAAAGCGGCAATGGCTATATAGAGGATCGATTTCCGCATACAAGGCTCCCAAGAGAAATTAGTCTAGATCTTAACATTGATCGCCGATATCAGCAAAATTAGCCGCGGGCATATCCGCCGTGGGCGAATATTGTTCATGAGCCAATTGCCGCAAAAAGAGGCGGTTGATTGCCAACATGTTGTTACCCAGTAGACGTGCTAGAAAAGAACATTGGCGGTGGCCGAGACGTCGTCCTCGACGCCGGTCGGTATGATAACCGTAAAGGTAGAGCCGGAGCCGACTTTACTCTCGACGGTGATCTGTGCGCCGATCAGGTCAAGGAGCTTTTTGGCAATGAAAAGGCCAAGCCCCAGTCCACCATGCTCCCGAGTGGCAGAACTGTCTTGCTGGCGGAACAGGCCAAAAAGCTGCGGCAGCACCTCCTCCGGGATGCCGATTCCGGTGTCGATGACTTTTACTTCCACCGACTGTGCGGCTGAATTATGCCGCGCCGCGATCGTTATTTCACCCTTGTCTGTAAACTTGATGGCGTTGTGTATTAGATTCTGGAGAATCCGCCTGAGCTTCTCCTCATCGGTCATCAGCCGAGGGAGGCTAGACGAATAGTGCCAGCGGATGGTGACCTCTTTATCCGGCGGCACCGCAAACTTCGACTCGAGATCCTCGAACACTGCCGAAAGATCAACAAGGCCTTTTTCGGTGACGACGGCTCCCGATTCCAGCTTGGTGGCATCCATGATGCTCTCAATGGTTAGAAGCAGCTCGTTGGATTGTACCAAGACCGTTTCGAGGGCCTTTTCTTGATCGGCGTTAATGTCACCGAGGATTTTTTCCCGTATCATGTTGCTGTAGCCGAGAATCAAGTTCAGCGGGGTGCGAAGCTCATGGGAGACAATCCCAAGAAACTCGTCTTTAATTTTGTTGGCTTCTTCCAATTCATGAGCCTGCTGCTTTGTTCGTTCGTAGAGTTGTGAATTGTAGATGGCGATGGCTGCCTGGTTCGTGACACTCTTTATAAGCGAGATTTCGTCGGCTCTAAAGGGGTGTCGGTTCCTTGCATAGAATCCCATGACACCCAAAAGCTCACCACTAACAAAGAGCGGTACGCCGACACACGAGGTCATTCCCCGCCGGCGCACGAAGTCCCAACCGCTAATGTCTGGATAGAAGTTCAGATCACTCGCAACGAAGAGATTCTTCTTCTCGGCAACGAGGCGCGCAATGGGATCTCCCACCACAGTTGACCCGCCCGCATCGGAGTGCCGGGCCGCCAACGGCTGGAAAGCCAAAATTTGAAGGGTGCTTGAATCGTGGTGTCCATCATGATTGTTTCCCGCGGCCGCGCCGCAGAAGAGAGGCGAGTTCTCTATGACAAACAACCGGCCGGCCCCCCCGCCCTCAGAGTCCAGAAGACGGAGTGTCGCACAATTACAGTGGAGGAAATTCATGATGCGAGTCAATATGGTCTCGACTATCTTGGGCGTATCCAAGAGTGAAAGAACGGCACGGTCGATCTCACTTGTGGTTTCGAGGGTATTGAACTGTTGGCTGAGCTGGCCCGCCATGGCATTGAGAGCCACTGCGAGTTCCTCGAACTCATCACCGGTCGTAATCTTGAGGGTAATATCAAAGTCTTTGTTGCCTATCCGGCGTGTTCCTTCCTGTAGCTGTTCCACGGGTACCAAGCGTTTGCGAAACTGGTAAGTTGCAAGCAACACGGATAAGCCGATGGAGACTATGATGGAGAGAAAGAAAACGTTCTTCAATTCGGCAATGGATGCGAAGATGCCTTCCTTTGACGTATGCAACACAATGGTCCAGCCCCCAGATGCAAATTCAGCCTTAATCGGAATCGTCCAAAATCCCGCCTGATAATGCGTGCCCTCTTGCCGCCATGCGAAGTCGCCGACGTCGTTACGACTGACATGGGCAGCGAGCGCGGCGACAAATTCAGTAGTAGGCGAATAGGTACACATAATGGTCGTGCCGGACCTGTTGATCACGCAGGGTTTGATGTAGGAAGGCAGGGCGCGTATTTGGGCGAGGTTCCAAAGGTATGCTTCTTCGAGCTCACCGATCCATGTGCGGTGATCCGATTGCTGTGGGTCATCGATGAGGCTCATAAAAACACGCGCCGGACTTGGGGGCGGGGAAGGCCTAACGAGGATAAGTGCCTTGCCGGATAATGCCTGTTTTTTTTCCAACGCGGTGAGGCGGGGAAAATCGCCGATATCGCCGAATACGCGGTGCAGCCTCTCGTCCGCAGTCATGATTGCTAAAGCCTTCCAGCGCTCTTTAGGGTGGTCCGGCAGCCAGTCTAGTGTCTTCTCGGTTGGGAAGCGCCCGGAAATTGCCACGGTGGAAGCAATGATTGTTAAAGACGACTTGCTCAGCAAGAGCCTTTGGAACGTATCCACTGCCAGTGTCTTGGCCATGGCACGGAGCTGGTGCTGCGTCCGGTCGTTAAAGAATGCGTTGACCTTGTAGTACGAGAAAATAACCAACGCGGCGAAGGGAATGAATGCGCATACAAGGAAGACCCCGAAGACGCGCCGGGCGACTCGGCTACGAAGGGACGTGGCGCTCAAGGTGATCATACAACAAGAATTGCACTCATCGGATGCCGCCCCGGAGCCGTATCACCACCGTCGTTGGCAAGGGGAGCATCATGTGCGCTTGTCGATGCGCGATCGGAAACGAGTTCATGTCGCTGGCGTTCTCTTCGACCAGCACTGCAAGCCTCCTAAACCCGGGACACGCGGCATCAAGTTGGGCCAATTCGGGCCAGCCACAGCTCGAATGGCTAATAGTCCGAGCCGCGACCAACGAAGCGCCCGTCGTTGGCCCGGAGGACGTCGTCAAAGCTGAAAACGGAGGTGAGAGGAGCCTTGGTCAGGCCATCGGGGCCGACACTGTAAAGGTCAAAGTCGGTATTTAAAGGAACCAGAAAATGGTCCTTTCGAGCCTTTGCTAGTTCCGTTTTCGTCGCGCCCTCAATTTTGAGATACATATAGGATCGGTCCCAGGGGTCTTTGCCAATCGACACGCCCAGATCGGACAGCGTCGTCGGCCAGTCGTTGTTTTGCCGCCGATAAACCTGGATTTCGAGATCGACCTTTCTTATATCAGCGATGGCCTGAGCGATTCGCATGTGCTCCCTGTAGCTGGCGAATTGAGGTATTGCGATGGCGGAAAGGGCGCCCATGACGGTTATGGCAACCAATATCTCAACTAGTGTATAGCCCTGGCGCTCCGGCGTCGGGTTTGCGTTTTGACTCACAGCCGTTCCGTTCAGGAGATTTCGCTGCGTTGCAGTTGAGCCGTCGTCATTTTACAGCATCGCTTTCCCGGAGCCAGATTGTTCCCGGGCGGTTTAGAAACGAAATGGTGCCGCCCCCGTCGGGCTCGAAATTGAAGGAGACTTTGAGCTCTTGGCCATCCCGTTTGCCATGAAGCAGATGATAAATGGTCTTGCGTCTCCCATTAGTTCTGTCGAGTTTTTCATACGCAACGATGGGGTAGGTTTCGACCGTCCCCTCGACGGTCGAGAAGTCAAACATACCTTTCTCGATGCGGAAGTAGAGGCCTTCGTATCGTGGGTCGTTGGTTCTGTACGTGCCGATCATTTCCGGGGGTGGGACAGCTTCTTTGTTCAAATCACAGCTACCTAGAAAAAGTGCAAGCGCTAACAGCAAACTGCCATTCTTGGCGCACCTTAGTGTTAAGATGGGTGCTGCAAGCGTCAATGTTTTGACAAGACCTGTTCCAAGCTTGCTCATGGTCCTCTGCGGCTCTATCTAAACAGCAATCCAAATGCCAGGCAGCGGTTCTGTGGTAAGTCTTTGATTTTGCGCATCAATATCGGATCGCCATGGAGTTTGTCGTGCCTGATGGGACAAAGCTCGTCAGAAAGACACAGAAATGGGCAGACTCATGCGGCCGCATTCGAAAATTGGCGGCGACTCTTTGGGTCACTTTTGCCTTGACATCCCCATGAGCGCGGAAGTATTGTCCCGCCGGTACTGGGAGACATCATGGAGCTTAGCACCCGGCCCGGCTACTCCGTCATCGAGATCGTGACTGCTATTGCCGTGATGGGAATAGTGGCCGCCGTGGCCCTGCCCGCCTGGAACCGGCTGTTACCGAGTTATCACCTTGACAGTTCGGCACGGCAAGTCCAATCCGAATTGCAGAATATCAAAATGCGTGCGGCGGCCGAGAACTTCGGATTCCAATTCGAGTACGGCGCCGAAGCTTCCGCATACACGATTCAAAAGGACGGTAAGGCGGTGGCCCATAAGCCGCTGCCGGAAGGCATCAGAATCACTAAGGCTGGCACGGTCTTCTTTTCCCCGAGGGGCACCGCTGGAAGTAATCGAATCCGTCTGCGCAGCCCGGACGGGATGTGCAAACATGTCGTGGTCAGCGCTACGGGTCGAATTAGAGTCTGCAGGCCCAATGATTGCGCGGGAGATTGCTAGCGTGATGCCGCGTCTGTTGAAGGCGAGCCGCGCTGGACGCGGTTCGACGCTAAACGAAGTTCTTGTTGCTATGAACATCGTGGTGGTGGGGATTCTCGGCTACTCCGTCAGTACCGTGAGCGTTATCCGCGGGAATTCTGCAAACTCTCATTACGCGGTGGCCGTTAATTTGGCTCAAGACAAGATGGAGCAACTGAAGGCGCAAAAGAATCTGGCCCATACGAATAACTGTCCGGCGTCGGGAGAGCGCGGCATTACGGCCACGGGCGGAGCAGGAGGAATCTTTAACCGTTGTTGGGCCGTTTCAGATTCGTCTCTGGGAAGCAAACTCAGGCAAATCACGGTGACCGTGTCTTGGGACGTACGCGGCCATCAAGAGATTACGCTAACGACTCTCGCGTTTGCGGAATGATTCATCATGCGGCTCACACGAAACAGGCACGGCGCCACCTTGGTCGAACAGCTTGTCGCTCTTGTGCTGGGGGCCGTGATGATTACGTCACTGTACGGGTTCTACCGGGCGGAGCTGTTTCATATCCTGACCCAGGAGGCGAAGATTGTCACCTTGGAAGACGCGCGCGGCGCGATGGACATGATCACGCGAGATCTAAAAAACGCCGGTTCCTGGGGGACCGGCAGCGCGCCCCCAGAGCGGGGCACCGGCGATGATCCCAATGGCGACGCCGATTCGGTTTGTAACCGGATCTATGCGGCGACACGGCTCCTGATCCATATCCAAATGGATCTCAACGGAAATGATAACTGCACCGACCTCGAACCACGGGAAAACATTCGCTATGAACTCGCGGGGGCAACGGCCACTTGCCCTGGAAGAGCCGTGATTCGCCGCAATGGGGATTGTCTGGTGCCCAATGTGAACACGCCTGTGCCGGACAAACTCTTTACTTATTACGACATCAACGGCGTGGATTTGGGTGATACGCCGGCGCCGTCAGCCATAAAACGAGTCCGTATCGCATTTTCTGTCGAGGCCAAAAACCCGGACCCGAAAGCGAGAGGCAAATTGGCTTCGACGTTATCAAACAGCATTGAGCTTAGGAATTGAGGGGACGACTATGCAAGATGCCGGCGGCTCTTCTGATAGTCAACGTGGCCTCGTACTCTACGCCTCACTGTTGATTCTTTCATTGCTGATGGCCATCGGCGTGGGAGCCTTTGTTTCGACACAAAACAATTTCAAGATTTCCGGTAATCTCAAAGGAGAAAGCATAGCGTTCTATCTGGCGGAAGCGGGCATCGAATGGAGCAAGAACGAAATCGCGCGCGCGACAACCCATCCACCCGATTCATTGAACTTCAACCACAGCCTGGCAGGGGGCACTTTTTCAGTGAGTGCGGTTTCATCCGTCGCGTTGTCAGCGCTTGCCGCCAGGAGCGTCGTGCGCTCGACCGGCGAATTCACGCGCTCAAGCAGCACGATTCAAGCGCAGCTGACCAAGACTTTTGATCTTGGCGATGCCGCCATGGCCTTGCGCGGAAATTTCGGGCGGACCCAATTGGCGGGCGACTCCTTCCTGCTTTCGGGAATGGACCATGACCCTTTGACGGGACAGATGGTTCCCGGAACTGGCTCGTATCCGGGTATTTCGGTTCCGGATGAAAGCATCAAAAGCCGAGTCGAGAGCGCATTGAGCGGCTCTCAGTTTGACAACATAGAGGGGACGGATCAAAATGGCGCCCCGATAGCGTCCAGTGAATCACTGCCGTCTCATGTGATCGCCAGCCTCGCCCACGATCTCTGCCGCTCTGCCCACGCCACGGTCGTCTCGATTCCCGTGGAGGGTGATTTGTTTGTGGAAAACCAGACTTGGGGAAGCCGAGCGTCGCCCCAGCTCAGATGCGTCGAAGGACTTGGGACAGGCGGCGATCTGGTACGCTTCAACGGAAATTTCTCGGGAGCCGGAATCCTTGTCGTGCGAAACGCCGATCTGGTTCTCGCTGGCACGTACAGGTGGGACGGCCTTATCGTCGTGACCGGAGAAAACGTCGCGTTTAAGGTCGTAGGGGAGGATGTCAAGGAAATCTACGGGTCTTTGATAGTCAACGAAACCAGCGCAAACCCTGAACCCAACGCCCTGGGGTTAGACATCCAAGGCGCCATCCGCGTGCTCTTCAGCAGAGTTGCATTGGGCGGAGTTGCCGCCCTTGTACCGTCGACGACACTGAACGCCATTTATGGAGCGCTGCCATACAGGATTACCCAAAATTACTGGCGAATCGTAACCCCGTAAACCGGCGCAAGCCATTGTCGGGCAAAACTAATTTACATTAACCGTGGAAAGTGCTAAATTTCTGAGCTTGAACGCTTCAGACGCTGATGAGCGCTAGAGGGGGAAGAGAATGGAGATAAAGAAAACCATTATGGTGGTTGACGATAACCCCGACATCGTCACGATCGTCAAGACCATATTGGAGGGGAAGGGGTTTGACGTCTTGAGCGCGTCGAGCGGGCAAGAGTTGCTCAACCTCCTACAGAATAAAAAACCGGATCTTATAATCTTGGACATCATGATGCCTGAAATGGACGGTCTCGAGGTCCTCTCTCGGCTCAAGGGCGTTGCAGAAACCGCGACAATCCCGGTCATCTTGCTAACCGCTAAAGTGCAGTATGAGGACGTGCTCGGCGGTTATAAGCTCGGAGCCGACTACTACATCACTAAACCCTTCACGAGTACGCAACTCGTCAACGGTATCAACCTACTGTTGGGCGAAGGCAGAAATTAAGACGGTTTCATCTCTATTCTCAGCGAACTCATAAGCCTCAACGCAGGGCAAAATCGATCCAGGCGGCATTAACGCTGATCACCGGATAAGGATGGTTCGTTTCATCACCTTCGAAGGTTGTGACGGCACCGGCAAGTCCACTCAGCTCAGGTTGCTGGCAGATTATCTCGGCGCCCGTGGGAAATCCTGCGTCTTAACGCGGGAACCTGGAGGAACGCCCCTGGGACAGCACATCAGGCAGGTTCTACTGGAAGTCGGCGATCAGCCGATCGGCTCCCCGACGGAACTCTTTTTGTACTTGGCCGACCGGGCGCAGCATGTCCAAGAAATCATCATTCCCGCTCTGGAGCAGGAGAAAATCGTTCTGTGCGATCGGCACACGGATTCGACTATGGCATACCAGGGGTATGGGCGTGGCATTGATCTCGAATTATTGAGAAGATTAAACGAGATGGCCAGCCAGGGCGTTCGACCGGATTTGACGTTCTTGCTTGACTGTCCCGTCAGCATCGGCTTGTCCCGAACCGCCGAGCGCCAGGCTCGGGCTGCGGGAGTAAACGCCGAAGATCGATTTGAGAAGGAAAAATTGGATTTCCACGAAAAGGTGCGCCAAGGGTTTCTCAACTTAGCGCGCGCGGAGCCTGGAAGAATATCAATCATCGGAGCCGCGGCTTCGGTGCAAGAGGTGTTTGCGGCGATCAAGACGATCATCGACAAGAAACTGGAATGAACGCGCCTTGAGAGCGTTCGATTCGCATCAGCCATGGGCTTTGCAGACATAGTCGGACATCATAAGCAGATAGAAACGCTGCGGCAGTCATTGAAGCAGGGCCGCTTGCACCATGCCTATCTGTTCGTCGGCCCTGAAGGAGTCGGTAAGAAAACACTCGCGGTAGCATTGGCTCAGGCGCTACATTGTGAACGGGTGAAGGAGGACTTTTGCGGACAATGCGGGAACTGCATCGCCATCCAGAAGAGCAACCACCCTGATGTTCGCTTTGTAGAACCTCTGGCGGGGAAGAAAGAAATTAGCATTCAACAGGTTCGCGACATCGAGAAGGAACTAGCCTTTCACTCATTTTCCGGCGGCAAAAAGATAGCGGTTATCGATTCCGCGACGCTGATGAACTGGTCAGCACAGAATGCCTTGCTGAAAACGCTCGAAGAACCGCCGCACAATTCCCTTTTGATTCTAATCGCGGCGCAATGCGGTGGACTTCTGCCGACAGTGCGGTCGCGCTGTCTGCGTGTGTCGTTCGCTTCCCTGCTCAAACAGGCGGTTGCCGGTTTCTTGATGTCGCAAAAGGGAAAGACGGAGGCGGAGGCGCAGTTTCTGGCAGCGCTGAGCCACGGAAGCCTAGGAGCGGTGCAAAATATTGAAGCGGAAGGATTACTCGATAAAAGGGCGGCGTGGATCGCGACACTCTTGTCGCTGACGCCGAGAAACTACCGAGCGGCGCTGGAGGCGGCGGAAGTGCTGGCCCGCAGTCGGGAAGACGCGTTGGGGTTTTTGCAATGGACCGGAAGCTGGTACCGTGATGTCCTGGTGCATGCCGTTTCACAGGGGGGTTCGAATGAAGTGGTGAACATTGATATCGTGCCGCAGATCCAGCAGCTCTCGACCCAGGCAACAGTAGATTCTTTGCTGACGTTGCTTGCCAAGACGACCGCCGCCTCGGGCCGAATCCAGCGAAACGTAAATCGCCGCATGGTCATCGAAGAGCTGTTTCTTAGAGTGGTGGAAAGACGTTCATGGACAAAAGAATCTATCTGACGACCCCAATCTATTACATCAATGCCGAGCCTCATCTGGGCCACACGTACACGACCATCCTCGCGGATACGTTGAGCCGCTATTACCGCGCCCTGGGTTACGAAACATTTTTCCTCACCGGAACGGATGAACATGGGGACAAGATTGCCCTTGCGGCGAAGGAAAACAAAACCGAGCCCAGAACTTATGCCGACCGCGTCAGCGCCGTGTTCCGATCTACGTGGGATAATTGTGGCATTACCTATGACCACTTCATCCGCACCACCGATGACTACCACCAGGAGGTGGTGCAGCGGATTCTGCAGCAGATTTATGACTCCGGGGATATCTATTTCGGCGAATACGGCGGTTTCTACTGCTTCGGCTGCGAGCGTTTTTACACTGAAAAGGAGCTGGTGGCAGGCAAGTGTCCAGACCACCAAAAGGAGCCCGATTTTATCCAGGAGAAGAACTACTTTTTCCGCATGGGGAAATATCAGGAGCGACTCATCGGCCACATACAGTCATGTCCGGACTTCATTCGGCCTGAGCGTTATCGAACCGAGGTGTTGGCTTTTCTCCGTGAACCGTTGGAAGATCTCTGCATATCGCGCCCAAAGGCGCGATTGCAGTGGGGCATCCCGCTGCCATTCGACGCGAACTATGTCACCTATGTTTGGTTCGACGCCCTGATCAACTATCTGAGTGCGTTGGAGTTCCGCGGCGGCGACTTCCGCCAGGTATTCTGGCCCCGGGCAAACCACTTGATTGCTAAGGATATCCTCAAACCGCACGCTATATATTGGCCCGCCATGCTCATGGCGGCGGGATTGCCTCTTTACGAACATCTTTGGGTACACGGCTACTGGGTGATGGAGTCAGGAAAAATGTCAAAGAGCCTGGGCAATGTCGTCCGCCCTCTAGAGATGAAGCAACGATTTGGCATGGACGCCTTTCGTTATTTCCTCCTGCGGGAGATGGCTTTCGGGCAGGATGCCAGGTTTTCTTTGGAGGCCCTGGTCACACGGATCAACGCTGATCTGGCCAACAATCTGGGCAATCTAGTCAGCCGCGTTCTGGCGATGCAGGAAAGATATTTCCACGGCCTGGTGCAACCGCTGGGAGCCGAATGGGCACCGGAGGATTTGGAGTTGCGAGATAGATTCTTGCAGGCCGAGTCGGAACTCAATCGTCATATGGGCGAATTGCAGTTTCACCGGGCCCTGGAATCGGTGTGGTTCGCCATCGATCATGCGAACCGTTACATCGTGCAAACATCTC
>JBFJNS010000015.1:0-15059 GCA_041618055.1 Binatia bacterium | reverse complement strand
GAATCATCCAGTTTATTCGTAGATAGAGAATGATAAGGCCCACGGCAACTACGATGCTGGGAATGGCATGGGGCAAAAAGGTAAGCAGATCCATGGTACGTCCGCCTTTGATCTTGCCGCGAACGACAAACCAGGCCGCGAGGGAGGAAAGAAGCATCGTTCCGGTGGCTACCGCGAACGTGACGAAGAGGGTATTTTTAAGGGCCAAGGCGAATTTGGGGATTTCCGCTAGGTTGCGGTAACTATCCAGAGTCGCGTTGGAGAGCGCTGCGAAAGATGGCGGCTGCAGGTAAGGCAGTAGGCTTCCCCATATCAACACGAGCATCGGAAAAATGACGGAGAAAGCGAAAAACAGGGCGGTAAAACCCAAGGCCGCATAGCGCCACTTGCCAAGATCGATAATTCGGGGCCGATACGCCTTGCCGGTGATGGTCGTGAAGCGCTCGGAGTGTTTTGTGGCTCTGGTGAAGAGGTATATCAGGACAACGCTGAAAAGGACAAAGATAATCGATACGGCTGCAGCCACGCTGTATTGCGGCATCTGCGTTGTCGTATGCGTGGCGAAAAAAATCTTGGTCGTGAGAAGTTGCATGCCGATGGGGAGGGCGATGATTGCCGGAATTTCGAATGACTCGATGACGGTAATGAAGTAGTAAATAAAGGCCGCCAGGATTCCGGGAAGCATCAACGGGGCCGTGATGAGACGCGACGTGCGCAAAATGCCGGCCCCTGTGGTATAAGCGGCCTCTTCCAGAGACGGGTCCATGCTCTTGAGCACGGCGGCCATCATCAAGAAACTTCCGGGTGTGAGGCGAATGCCCTCCACAAAGATCAAGCCCGTCATGGAATAGATATTCAGGGGAGCCTCCTCGAGACCGAACAAATCCATGATAAGGGTGTTCATCACTCCGATGTCTGGGCTGAGAAGTAAGATATAGGAAATCGCGAAGACGAGCCCGGGAATGGCGACCGGGGCGAAAAGCAAAGCATAGGTCACGTTGCGGAAGGGCAGATTCGTTCGTTCGACCAGCCAGGCAAAGATGGATCCCAGGCCGACCGCCAAGGTTGTCGCCCCTATCCCGAAAACCATGGTGTTCCAGAGCATTTCAAAGAAATGGCGGTCGCCGAAAACCTTTGCGTAACTCGCAAGAGTAAAGGAGACTTCGTCCCCGATTTCCCAACCGGGGTGAAAACTATCCCACAGAAGAAAGAGGAGGGGGCCGAGCGTGAGATACGCAAGCACCCCCATGATCGCGTAGAAAAATACCGTGCGGGGATTGAGCCATTGAGTCACACTGGTAAGGATCCCCGATCCATAGGGGATTCCTTCGACCTGCGTCGCAGCCTTCATGCCGATCAGCCCTCGTTATTCTCTTTGCTATTCAATACCAATGATTCTCCTAAACTGCTCGCCATAATGTTCTTTGGCGGCCTTCACGCCCCACTCCCAATCAAACGGAACCGCTTTGACTTCAGCCAATTCCTTCTGCTGGAAGTTGCCGGGAATCATGGCGTGGCCGTAACCGCTGCATTTTTCCATGCCCTGTAGATAATCCGGGGCGCCCATCATCCAGTAATTGAATAGCGCGGCCGCATTGGGGTGGGGGGCATGAGACATGACTCCCATCAGCATGGTGTCGAGCGGCACGATCGGTTTCAGAGGTTTCCAGTCGATCGGGGCACCCTTAGCCTTGAATTCAAACAACGGGATGCGATGGATGACGCCGGGGCCGACGATGGCCTCTCCGGCAGCAATCATTTGCGTAATGACGGTGTTGTTCGGGTGATATTTCGGTCGCATCTCGCCAAGGTCTCTGAGGTACCGTTTGGTTTTTTCCATGCCCCATTCCTGGGCTAAAATAATGTATTCCTTGAGATCCGTGTCGATCGAGATCTTGCGGTTCGCGAACACCGGGTCAAGCACGTCCTCATAGGACTGGGGAATCTTATCCTTGGGAATTTTTCTGGTGTTAAACGCCAGGCTGCGCGGGTTCGTGTAAGCGATGACAGCAGTGCTGTTCGGGCTGACCAACCCGGGAATTTTTCTGTAAGTCGAAACCCGATCCTTATAGGGCAGCTGCTGCAACAGACCTTTTTTCTCCAATCGGGGAACGTGGTGCACGCTGAGATTGCCGATATCGACCGTATACATGCCGGCAACGCCTTCGAGAAGAATTCTTTGGACGATCTGAGCCGTGGTGTACTCCGTGTGCTCGACGGCGATGCCATATTTCTGCTCAAACGGTCCCGCGAAGAGTGATTTGCAGGAAGGGTCGGGGTGGGCCCAGACGACCAGCTCGCCTTCCTTCTTGGCTTCTCTCACGAGGGTTTCGTACTCGCTCTCCGGACCGATCCACCAGCTAGGCACGTCTGCGGCGGAGGGCGTGGAAGAGTAAAAAACGCTTAAGAACAGAATCACCAGACCCTGGATCAAAAATGATTTCTTCATCTTTTTACCTCCTAAAGGTTGGCCTCTGCTGCGGTTTAGTCGAATAGCAGAGTTGGCAGGGGTTGACGCCCTTACAGATAATTTCCACTGCTGCTACCACCGGTAAAGAATGGGAATTAAAGCTGCCTTATGCGCCGAAGGCGAATCCTGTGCTTGACCGCGCAAGGAGAGTGCCAATGCGATGGTCGAAATGTTCGGGAAGTCTTAAGGCGATTAAAAAACCAGCACTTAGGGGTATTCGAGAAAACAATAGGGGCGTCTTGAAAAATTTGCTTTGTGCAGATTGCTTACACTGAAGAAGAGTAATCAATTATGGTTGTAAACAAGCTGTACAAAATCTTGACCAACGAACCCGTTTGGTAGAGTTCACCCTGCAAAAATCGAACTATTGGGCCAACGTCCGCACCTGGAACGCTCATGACTACAGTTGTGATGTGCATGATGGATACATCGGGTAAGGCGGGCATCTTACAGCCTTCGAGTCTCCGTCGTAGAGAAGGCCCGCAGGTCGACCCATTTCTCCGACCACTTAAATTATCTCCGTATTTGTGTTATTTTTGCATCCTCGATGAGTTTCGAAATCCGAAATCCGCTTCAGCGGGATGAGACGTTCATGCGGCTCGCACTGGCGGAGGCCGAAATGGCGGCACAGCGCGCCGAGGTGCCGGTCGGCGCGGTGATTACGTGCGGCGAAGAAATCATCGGCCGTGGTTTTAATCGCAGGGAAGAGCTACAGAGCCCATTGGCTCACGCAGAGCTTCTGGCTATTGAGGAAGCTTCGCGCAAAATGGGTAGCTGGCGATTGCCGGAGTGCGACCTTTATGTCACTCTCGAGCCGTGCGTGATGTGTGTCGGCGCGATTCTCCAGGCGAGAATGCGGCGCGTGGTTTTCGGTTGTCTCGATCCGAAGGGCGGCGCTGTGCAATCCTTGTTCACGCTGTGCGATGATTCTCGGCTCAATCACCGTCTTCCGGTCACGAGCGGAGTCCTCGATCAGGAATGCGCGGGCTTATTGGAGAGATTTTTCCGAGACCTGAGGCACGCCGGGAAGCAAAGATCCAACGCGGAGAGGTGGCCGAGCCCGGCTGAAGGCGCTTGACTCGAAATCAAGTTCACGGGGAACCGTGACGGGGGTTCAAATCCCTCCCTCTCCGCCAAACCCTCTTTGGATCATGCCCAAAGATGTGTTTCGCAGACATAGTAACCGATACAAGTAAACAGTATTTCCTTCCGTCTATTCTCCCTCGCGCACTTTGGGCAAAGTTGACGATGATAAAATCCATCTGGATGAGGTTTGCGGGTCCGCTTTTTCCCACACAGATCGCAGAGAATCTCAATCGCGAGCATTCTCATGTGCGGCCACTTCAATAAGAAAACCTTTTAGTTCGGGCAACCGCACGGACATGGGTCTCCTATTGTCTCGTGCCAAAAGGCTTCAACCACGTCTGGGAGCGGCCCATCGCGAACATTGGCGATTCCCGGTATAAATAGCGCCTCCGGACGACTGCCACGCTGCCACAGCCACACAGTTATCTTTGATTGAATACCGAGCTATGTTTTTCTTACGCTACGGCAAGGCGCTTGACCTTGATTTTGTCTGCGTGTTTTGCCGCCTGTGCCAAATCATACGTTGCCTGCAAACGTAGCCACGTCTCGGCGCCGCCACCGAACGCCTTGTCTAACCGAATCGCCATTTTCGGAGAGATCGCGGCTTGGCCATGTATCACGTTATTCAGTGCCTGACGGGAGACACCCAGGGCTTTCGCCGCTGCGGTGACACTGAGCCCGAGCGGTTCGAGGCAATCCTCCCGGATAGATGAACCGGGATGCGGCGGGTTTTTCATGGGCATTGTTCTGTTTCCTCCCTAGTGGTAGTCGATGAGATCCACGTCGTAAGCGTTGCCATTCTCGAAGCGAAAGACGATACGCCAGTTGCCGGATACCGACACGGCCCACAAACCTCTAAGTTTTCCCTTGAGCCGGTGAAGCCCAAAGCCCGGGAGCGCCATGTTCTAAACGTCCACCGCCTCGTCTAGGCGGGCCAGTATGCGCTTGATTTTATCCACGTGCGCCGCCGAGAGACCCCGATGATCATCCTCTTAGTAAAACCTCTTTAGACCCCGGTGCTTAAACGACGCGATCACTAGCCTATCTTAATGTGTCAAGTAATGCTTGTCAACCCTAATAGCCGCATGGTGTTCGATCGTCCCAGATCGGCCCAGGGGTGCGACCATTTGCAGGATGGCCAGAGCAATAACGAAGGGTTCGCTACCGACTAGCCGCCGGCGGAGGTAGTGGGGCTGGTTGTTCTTTTCGGCTAAACCTTACCAAGGCTCATAGGAATCGTAACTGTCACAGCCACGACGGATAACGCAACGCTCTATGTTGCCCGTCCAACGATCGTACCGCACGATCACAAACCCCTTGTCGTCGACCGTTCGAATATCGTACCGAAAGAAAAATTGCGAGGAGTGCCAAGAGAACTGCTATCACCAATAGCGTGACGCTGCGGCTCAGACTGACCATGGAAATTCGTCCTTGGCTTTTGGCTGAATAATCTTGGTGCCTCCGACGTCCATGGATCCTGGCGCCAATATACGGCAGTGTCCGCCTACTCGGGGAGCATTTTTCAAGAAGGCCATGCCGGCAAGAGATCTCCGGTCGGGGGAAAAGGAGGATTTAGTGCTCTTCGCCTGTGACGTTCAACACTACATTTTCCGAGCAAAGAATTCTTAAAGGGCTGGCGGTGGGGGTAGGATATCTCCGAACTCCGAATCACGGGGTATTCCCCCGAGTTTCGACCCCTGTTTCCCCGTCACTGCCGTGGTCGTTGCTTTTGCGTGTTGCTTCTCGTCTCCGATCCGTGGCTCTAAGTTCATAGCGCACCTGGGCGCACGAACGCTCGGGCAAGTAGGGGAGAGCCGTCAAGCGGCTAAGACCCGTCGCCCAGTTTTCGGCCACCGTTTCAAAAAGGTCTGTTTATCAGTATGTTCGGTGCCGGACCCTTGATTCGCAATCAAGCCAATTCCGCCTCGACAACGTGGTTTCAAAATTTTTCGCAGAGTACACGTCTGACAAATCAATATGTAATAGGATAACTCTAAAGTTCCACGCGTCCCCTCTCTGCGAAATACACGGCGCGGTTGATGAAGCCGGACACAGTGAAACCCGTCACCGGCGCAGATGCCAAAGGCTTCGCGGTTTTCTCCGATGGCGTTGGCTCGGAGATGGAGGGCTCGTACTCGATATCGAAAGCCACGGGACGCGGCCAAGGGATTTGCATTGACAATGGCAACAATACCTATCGGCTGGTCTTTGAGTGATCAGGGGTTAATCACCATCCCCAAAGCCACAGCCATATCACAGTTGAACATCGGGTAACGAATACCCTCTTAGGACTGCACGTTATGTTTTGCCAGGCCGGGCAGTATGGCTCAGGATTTTTGCTGGGCAGGCGAGGAGTTTAGACGGTCTTTAAGCTGCTCCAAAGAAAGAAAAGGAGAGAAAAGTATTAGCATTGGCAGTCCGGATTGCGGGTGCCACTGAGCCTTGACAGCCTGTCGCCCTAGGAGTTAGAGAGACCCTCAGAGAAACAATTTCCCCGAACCGAAACGGCTCGAACCATTATTCGAGCCATAAACAGGAAACACCGGCGCTTCTCAGAGGGGAATATGAGCAACTTAGAGCCAGCCGCACCGTGCGATTATTTCGCGATGGTGTAGCTGGCCTTTTTTTGCCCGGCAAAGGAAGGGAACCTTCGTCTTCAAGAACATGGTAATTTGTTCCCGGCGTTTTATTGTTTGCCTAGTTTTCATTGCTATCGGTGCTTTCCCAGCCTGGTCGGCAACTTTCACTGTCGATCGGACCGATGATGTTATTGCCACCGCATGTGTTGATGGCATACCCAACGATTGCAGTTTGCGGGGGGAGCGCTATTTAAACTTTCGCCGGTTGAAGAGCTGAACACCACTGGGCTTCCCGTCGGAACATACACTTTCTACTTTGCCGTGGATGTACCGATGAACGGCTTATTGAACGTCGATCAATTGTTTTACGACAGCGTCGAGGTCCGGGTAACGCCGTAAAGGAAACCAAAGGCTTAGCGCCTTGCATCGTATTGGACATGGGTCTGAGATTAATGCGCCGAACGCAGACACGTGTATTAGAGGTCTCGCCATGAAAAGGGTTCGGGTCTTGAGCGGACTGTTTCTGGGTCTTTTTTGCTTTGCCGTAGCTATCCCAACGGCAGGACTTGCAGGTTTCAGCAACAGCGACTTAGCGGGTACGTGGCATGTATATTCCTTATCGGATCAGCCGCTTTTCAACGATCCTTCCTGGGTCAGGGGCACGATAACGATTAATTCTAGTGGGGTAGTCACGGGGGGGAGTCTATTAAATAGCTACAACTCGTTTGCAACGATCACTGGCGGCTCCGTGTCACTGAACGGTATCGGGGTGATGTCGGGTTCTCTGACATTATCGGGCGGTGCGCCACAGGACATACCGCTAAATTGAAAAGCTTTCACCGAAGTATCTTAAGCTCACATGCGCAGCCCGCTTTTGATGAAGCAGGTAAGCCTCGCCTGTCGGCCTGTGGGATCCCTGAGTTGTCGTTCACTTGATCCATCTCGGCTAAGCGAACGGTGATTTTCTGCAGGCTCAAGAGGCACTCTTGTCTTCCGAGTACTTCCACTTGAAGTTCCTATTTCTATAAGCCTCATCCGGCATGAGACTCTTCAAGCCGCTCTTCGCCAGCTCGTCTTCAAACTTTTTTCGGATCCACGGATCTTCATCTGGGTATTCGATTTGGTTTGCCGGGTCGTCCTCATACGCAACTGTCAACTTTTCACCTTTACTGTTGGTGAAAAAAGCGTTGCCCGTCGGCATGCCGGTTGGCGCGTGCAGTGCGAGATACCGGGCCGGGGAGCGCCCTGGATTGAAGTGCTGATGCCACCAGTTATTGGGGGGGACGAAGACGCTTCCCTCATGCCAGGGAAAGACAACCTTGTCGGCCCCTTGCTCCGGCCACATGATGGAATAGCCCTCCCCCGCGAGAACGAGAACAACGACGCCCGGTCCATGCCGATGAGCCTTCTTGTAAGTCCCGGACGGAAAAACCGACATGTGACTGACGTGCAGGGATCGGGGAAAGGATATCCAGACGACATGCCCGCCTGCTCCTCTTTCCTTCAGGGCCTCAAGCCTGTACCAGGACAGCATGTCGGAAAAAAAATTTCCTATCCACACGTCTCTTGGATTTCTGTAACTCGTATCTGTGATCACCACGGTCTTGGAGTAAAGCTGTCCTTCGTCAGCACCATAGAGGACGCTCAGATCAAAGGCCGCGCTTTGAAAATAGAAATCCGGATCCGGAATGGCTGCCATGGCAGTGGGAAGACCGTTGCAATGTAATAACCTGGCTGGCTCGTTCCCACGCATGTTGCTGAACTGGTAAGTATAATTTGCCGGCAGCATGAAGAAGCTGTGTTTCTGCCACTCAAATACTTTCTTTGGCCGATCTCCTGCCCAGATTGTGGTCAACCCCCCACCCCGGATTACATAAACGAGTTCATCGATCGCCATCCTGAAAGGTCGGAGAGTTTTCCCAGGGGGCACCTCCGTGAGGTAAATTGCACTGATGCCCTCTTGGCCCGCCAGCTGTAAGAAGGCCGCGTCGCATTCCCGGTCTTCCCACGTTCCCAGCTTCAGGCTGGCCAGATCCTCCATAAAATAGCCGCGGTAAATAGGCACGTTCAGCGACTCGATCCACCGTTCGTAGGGATGAACCAGGTTCAGCCAAGCGGCTACGTTAGTTGACTTTTCGATTTCCCCCATAACATGCTCTCCGCGGCAAACTGACCCAGAGTCCGAAACGCCTCACTTATCCAGCCCGCTACTAGCACCGGTAAAAGACGCCTGTCAAGGTTGTTTATTGGGCCTGTAGTAGGTCAGCGAAAATGTCACCCCATAATTGTTCAGCGATTCTGTCACCCTTTTGGGTAGGATCTTTTCTGAGAAGGAGGAGATCAGATGAGCGATGGGGAGTGAAGGGTAAGTCAGAGAGAAGTACATCGGATGCATGTGGTGCGGTTGACGTTGGAGGGGCGGGAGAGTGTGGGGAGAGGGGCGAAGCTTTTTGGGATTTTGCCGCGCGTTATCGGGCTAATGTCCTAAACTAAAATCCGTTTGAGAAATCATTGCTAAGGGGCAAGTTTGCCGAGCCAAAGGCAATAATCCCGTCATCGCTTGCCTTTCGCTCGCGTGATTTCTTTTCCCTCAATCGGTTCGATTTCGACCAACGTGTCGAAGAATGCGTAGTTCTCCGACGTGGGGCTGACTAACTCGTGGGTGAGACTGTACGGGTCGCCCGCGGGAAAGTCCCTCACCCACGAACCCTCCGAGATCACGACGATGCCGGGCCTGAGATCGAGGTTGAGCCGGCACTTCAGACTGACGGTCCCGCGGTCGTTCCAAACGCGAACGAGCTGAGAGGGTTTGATGGCGCGAGACTTCGAGTCCCCGGGATTCATCTCTACGACCGGCTCGGCTTCAAAGCGCTTCATTGCGGCCAGGTTGGCGAAAGTGGAATGGATGCGGTGGCGGCTGTGCGAGAACAGCAATGTTAAAGGAAAGCGCTGGTGTAGCGAGTTGTTCGGAGACGCTTCAATGGGTTCGCGGTAATAGGGCAGTTCGGCGCCGTATGGCGCCAGTTCCTCTTTGTAGATCTCGATGCGTCCGGATGGCGTTTTGAAGGTAAGATCCTTGAATGCGACGTACGGTTCGCGCGGGCGGTTCAGGAACACAGCACCCTCGCGCTGAAGCCGATCGAGGGTGATTCCCGCGAGCAACGGGTGGCCCGTTTCGATCATCCCTCTCAAATAGTCTGCCGCAGGGCGATCGAAATATCCGCCGAGCCCCATGTGTCGCGCCAGGCCGGCAAAGATGTGGAAATCCGACTTGCTCTCGCCTTGGGGATCCACGGCTTGACGCTGAAGTTGGAGAAACATGCCCGCTACCAAGTCCTCCTTTTCAAATATGGTGCAGGCGGGGAGAACTATGTCCGCCACCGCTGCGGTGTCGGTCATAAAGTGATCGACCACAAGGATGAGTTCGAGCTTGGGCACGACGGCGCTCATGACCCTGCTGCGGTTGGCAGAGGTCTGATTCAATAAGTTCGAGGCGGAAAGCCAGAGCGCTTTGACGGGGTATGGCACGCCGTGTTCGATGGCCCGTATGAGGGAGATCACGTTGAGCGTGGCCGCTTCCCGGCCATTGGGACAGCGAAAAGAATTCAAATCCAAGGGCGCGGCGTAAGTGCCGTCATGGACGCTGATTCCGCCTCCGGGGACGCCTATGTTGCCGGTAACGATCACCAGGTTGGCCGCCGCCCGCGCCATGTAATCGCTAAAGTACCAGCGATCGACGCCGTAGCCGATGCGGACGGAGGCGGGTCGGTTTGCGGCGAATTCCCGTGCCAGGTCGCTGATGGTCTCTGCTCCGACTCCCGTGATCGTGGCTGCCCGGTCCGGAGGATAGGATGCCGCGAGATCGCGAAGGAGCTGCAAGACGGGCATGCACAAGACCGAATTGCCTGCGGCTAGACGAATGTCATACCTGCCACTCATTGCGGCGGTAGAGGCCGTGCGGCAGGGAAGGGCATGGCCGTAAGAAGCGTCCCAGACCATGTAAGATGAAGTGCCGCCCAGATTGATATCAGCATCCCTGAGCAATGCCCTGGTGTCATCGCGCACCAGAAATGCCGCATTTGTATGCTTCGTGAGGAACGCGTCATCCTGATATCCGCACCGGAACATCTCGTGGAGCAAACTCAGCGCCAGGGCGGTGTCCGTGCCTGGCCGCAGCGAAATCCATTGATCGGCTTTTTGCGCCGTGGCACTGCGGTTGGGATCGATACAGACGATCTTGGTGCCGCGCCGCTGCGCGTCCAAAACAAGGTGGAAATCAACCGGCCGAGTGTCGGCGCCGTTGCCGCCCCATAAGAGAACGATGCGGGAGTTGACGGCATCGGCGTATTCATGTCCGCCGGGTCTGAAATAAGTCGAGGCGGGCACACCAAAGGCGTATTCAAGTCCCTTGGGCACGCCATAGTCGACGCCTCCGGCCTGGTGCGCTGTGCCTCCGATGGCCGCCGCGAAGCGCTGTGCGGCGCCTTTGGTCAGCACGCCGCCGGCGCCGCTGCCGGTGAAAAAAGCCAGCGACCGGGACCCGAATTCGCTTGCGATGGCACTCAGGCGACGGGAGAGAATATCGTAAGCCTCCTCCCAGCTGATTCGCTGCCATTTGCCCTCGCCGCGCGCGCCGGCCCGCATGAGCGGAAAGCGCAAGCGGTCGGGATGATACTGCTGTTCCAGGCGCGCCATTCCCATGGCGCAGATTCTGCGGTCATACTCGGGAAGAGGGAACGAGCCTGGTTCGATGCGGTTAATGCGTCCCTCAAGCACGTGCGCGGTCACGCCGCAGCGCGGGTTGGCGTGGCAGTTGGGATCGCACACCGTTCTTATGAGTTGAGGTAGAGGCACGGTCGAAGGATTCCCGTCAGAAAAACTATCCGACAGGAAACTCTGTTTGTCAATTAACGATACAAACATGACGCGCTCAGCTTGGGCATTGCAGCAAGCATTTGACGGGGGTGTCTCTACTTCTTTGACCACTTTGGGATAGGCTTCGACTGGCCCCTTCCCATTGTCTCAATCAGTCCATTTGAGTTAGAAGGGGGCTGGAAGGGCAGTGAAGTTCTTTGCCATGCCGCGAGAACTACGACATGACTCGTTTAACGTATTTGCTTGCCTTGAGAGGAGGAACAACTGATGAAACTATCATTAAAGGCAGTTACGCTTACCGCGGCTATCGTCTGGGGGCTTGCATTGTTTCTCGTGGGCATGGGTAACTTATTGTGGCCGCCCTACGGTAAAGAGTTTCTCGAAGTGATGAGTTCGATCTATCCTGGATACAAGCAACAGGCAACTTTCGGAGATGTCATCGTAGGAACTCTCTATGCCGTAGTGGATGGCGCAATTGGCGGATTTATTACCGCGTGGATCTATAACTCGCTGGCAAAATAACCGAGACGAGCAAACGAGCGAGATCCAAACGCCGCAGATCGAAGCGCGCTTATGCGGCGGGCCACTAGCGGCTTACGGCCGTTACGATCCCGACTCCGGCTCACGTACGTTTTCTTTTGGTGGTGGGAGTTAGCCTTAATCCGACATTTTTTCAGACCCGTTCGGTCCGCAAGCCCTACAACCGTGGGCAATGGGTCGGTGCCTTGAGGGCCGCCTCCCAAGCCACCTCAGGTGCTGTTACAGTTCACCGGGGCCTTCAGACTACCCGCACGCTCACGTGCCCACGCTTTCCGGTCTCACGGGCCTCGGTGAGCGCTTAATCATGTGAATTATTGTCGGATTGAAGTTAGCTCTTGAGGCGCCGAGTGATGCGCGCTCAGAGCGTCATCTCGCAGAAATGTTCTCTATCGCGACGCCTAGCTGGATCGAGGTTAACGTTCACTGTTGGCTATGCTCAGAGTCTCTAGCAGTGGTCTTATAGTTGGCACTTCATCGATACGAAGAACCGTGTCGCAGATTCTATTCGCGCGTTCGAGGTCCAAGACCGGTTCTGCCAGGGTGCGGAATTTCTTGACCACTGCGCTTTCATCCACAGGGTTTTCCGTATGGCCCGGGGGATAAAAGATCTGTTCGCGAAGCGTCGTGCCGTCGAGTAAACGTATCTCTACCGCGGCACCTACTCTCCCTGGAAAATCAGAGCTGCGCGCCAGCGAAAGTCTCTTCAAGAGTGCCATTGCGGCTGGATCCGTAAGATGGCTCTCATCGAAATGCTCGGCGATGACATCCCCATGCAAAACCGCCCGGGCGACGCAATATGGGACGCTATGATCCGCGCTCTCGCGCGTGGAAAGCCCGGCGGCGAGAAACTTCATTTGCTGCTGATAGGCGAAATCGCTCAGATAGACGACAATCGTATCTACTTCCTCCGAGGCGAAGGGGTGCTCCTGGCGGGCCTTTAACGCCGCCGCCACGGGGGACTGGGCGACAAAAACGCAAGGCCACATCTTGATGCAGCTTTTCAGAATCTGAAATTCATCCGGGCGCCCGCGCAGCAGCTCTCCGTCGAGCGCGCCAGCCACAACCGGCCCGTAGCCGCAATCTCCTTCGAGAATCGTGAGTGGCCCCGTCAGGCCGACTCTGGCCAAAATAGCGGCGAATGTCCCGCCGCGGGCAGCCATGGGTTCCGCCGCCCCTTTCCACATTGAAAGCTTGCCCTTGCGGACCTCCGCCAAGGTGGAGGCATGACTGCCGGCTATGGCCAGGGAATGGGAGATTTTGGCGGGGGGCAGTCCAAGAAGCTTAGCCGCGAGAGCAGCCGCAGAGTAGTGAACGCCCGTGGAATGATCCCAGCCTTCTTGTTTGCCGTGCTTGGTGGCTTCGCGCAGCCTGAGCTGCACCTCATATCCAGTGGTGATCCCAAGGATCAGATCCTTTCCGCTTCGACCCTGGGCTTCGGCTACAGCTAACGCCGGGGCGACATTGATGCTTGGGTGGCCGCCGACAGGTGTGTAGTCGTTGAGGTCGAGATAGCGAAGCGCCATGCCGTCGATGAACGCGGCATAATCGCAGGAGGTCTTCCATGACGCGCCGATGGGAGTTGCGTGCTGGCTTCCTCCTTGCTCGAGAGCGACCTGCCGGGCCATTTGAACCGGGACGGCACTCAATGCGCCCAGCGCACAGCCGAGGGTGTCGAGCAGTATCATTTTGGCTCGGTAGACGACCTCCCGCGGCAAGGTTTCGTATTCCAACTCTGCCACCCAAGCGGCGATTTCTTCGACCATTGTGTTCATAGGCTCCTCTCTCAAGACAATTGCACTTAGCCCTCCCCGCTATCGCACGGGTTCAATTCCAAACCGGCGCTAATCTAGCACAGGATCATTGCGCTGCGCACCCAAATCAGGAGTCGTCATATCTTCTGCTCGTGAAGGAGGTCCATCGCCGCCGGCGCGGCATCGGCAATGGCAGAAACAGTGGGTCGCAACGCCGGCCCTCGTCTTGGCGAGATTGCAAGCCAGCCTAAGTGTTGTCGCGCGTCGGAACGTGTCAATTAAGTTTGGACCGTCTATGGAAAATAGATAGGATGCCCTTCACAGATCGGTGTAGGCGGAAAACTTCGGTAGAGTCGCGGATCGCTCAACCTTGAGGCTATCTGGATTGCTGCTGGCCCCGCAGGTTATCGATCTGGTTTTGGATCTGTAGCTTGCGCTGCTGGTCCTGTAAAAATTCCACTTGCTCCTGGCGCTGGATCTCTCTGATCTGTTCCTGCCGGCGCAGTTGATTGTGCTCGCCCTCTGCCCGCTTGATTTGAAGGTCGATCCCCACGCGGTTCAGGTCGCGGTCGATCTTGATCTCATTGAGCTGCTGCTGCGTCTGCCGCAGCTCATGCTGTCCGCGTGTTTCGGGCCCTTCCCGTGGCTGCCGTCTCAGCTCGTCGAGTTGCTGTTGTGCGTGATTGAGATTGAGGTCGCGTTGGAGATCGCGAATTTGTTCTTGTCGTTGCAGCTCCTGGACCTTTTCCCGTTCCCGGGGTTTCGTGCGTTCCTCTTCGGTCGGGCGCTGGCGGTCATCAGCCCCCTCGCTCGCGCTACCGATGAGTAATAGGCCATAAACACTTACCGCTATTATGAAAAGCAATGGCAACTTGAACCGTCGCATGGGGCTCTTATCCCTAAAGCTGCGCCGTTTTGATCACCGTAGCCATACCGCCCATCCCCATAAAATATATCACACGCGGCCGCGGTTTCTAGAAGATGAACGCATTGACTTTGGCCGGGACTTTGAATAGGTAACACATTAGTTCCAACTTTCACGTAAGGAGGCGAATCATGGGACAAATGGTCACGTTCAAGCGGCCCGACGGTAAGGACTGTCAGGGCTATCTTGCCAGCCCTGCGGGTGGCGATAAAGCCCCCGGTGTGGTTGTCGTGCAGGAATGGTGGGGGCTAAATGACCAAATCAAGGGGGTTGCAGAGCGGTTGGCGACTCTCGGGTATCGCGCTTTGGTCCCCGATCTTTACCGGGGCAAGGTCACCCTTGACGCGGCGGAGGCTGGTCACCTCATGAACAACCTCAACTTCGGAGATGCGGCGGGGCAAGACATCCGGGGCGCCACGCAATATTTGAAGCAAGCCAGCGCCAAGGTCGGCGTCGTCGGCTTCTGCATGGGAGGCGCCTTGGCCGTTCTCGCGGCGGTATTTGTCAAAGAAGCCGATGCCGCGTCTTCATGGTACGGTTTCCCCCCGGAACAGGCTGCCGATGTGAAAACAATCAAGGCCGCGCTGCAATTGCATTTTGCGGAAAAAGACGGCTTCTTTACTCCGGAGGCCGCGCGGGTGCTCGAAGGCCGGCTGAAAGAAGGAAAGGTCCCGTTCGAATCATACTGGTACAACGCGGACCATGCCTTCGGCAACGAAAAGGGCCAAAAGTACGATGCCGAGTGTGCCAAGTTGGCCTGGGATCGGACGACGGAGTTCTTCGCCAAACATCTGAAATAAGAGAGTTACGTAACTCAAGGGGCGCGGACGATT
>JBFJNS010000014.1:0-15063 GCA_041618055.1 Binatia bacterium | reverse complement strand
TGTTCCCGCATACCAATGATTGCTCCTCCAGTGACGGGTCGATGAGGCGAAACGCGTTTAGGGCCATTAGGAATACGATGGGAGATTCGTAGAGAACCAGGAGAAAAACCATCCCAGGAAATGAATATATATTGAAGAAGGTAAATCCGAGTAAATCCCTCGAAATAAGGTTTAGGACACCGATTCTGGGGCTTAGTAACATTATCCAGGCCAGGGCGGCAATGATGACCGGAAATGCTCTTGGCATGATGCTGAGTTTTTCGAAAATGTGGCCATAAGGCATGTCCGTCCTCTCGACAAGGTAGGCCATCAAGACACCTAACCCTACAGAGAAGATTGCCACGAGGAAAGCGAACAGTAGGGAATTGACGAAGAGAACAGGAAGAGTTTCCGGGATGCTTATCGTAAATGCACTGACCCAATTTGCCAGTGTCAGATGCCCCGTTGGTGCCACGGGGGAATCCGACCAGAAACTTCCGAAGACAAGGGCAAGGACTGGAACGAGTATTATAAATCCGACGATGACCATGAGGGCCAAGGCTACAATCCTCATGGTGTTCTCAGTGGGCATAAAAGTTACCTAGGTATGTCGATAGCGTGACAAGCCATTGTGGCATGTAATGGGTTGTCTCCAATATGGACACGACAGGCACTATGCCGGGTGCTTATTTCTTTATCGTCGGTCCTGAGCAAGCTTCAGTCGCATCCAATCAGCGGTAATGGGCCTGACTATGTGGTGAAGGTTGTGGCAGACGTGATTGCCGTCATCAAACAGCAAAAGCTCTTTCTCGCACTTCGCGCCCTTGTGAATCTTGATCGCCTCTTCATATGGTGTGACTGTGTCTATTTTCCCGTGAATAATAAGAAGAGGGCACTCAACCTTTTCAATCACGCCAGCTAGCGTTACCTCTGTGGCAACAGCTTGAGCCTCCTCAGCATTAGTAGTACCCCAGAGGTGGTTGAACCTACGCAACCGCAAGAGATCATCCCAACGGTAATACTTAACCTCGAAAGGACCACAATTTTCGACACAGGCGCGAATTCGCTTGTCAAATGCTGCCGCCCGAACTACAAGATACCCGGCAAAACTTCCCCCCCACAGACCTATTCTGTCGCCGTCGATTTCAGTCCTTGTCTCTAAATAGTCAATCGTGGCCGAGATCGCTTTCTCATAGTCGAGTCGCATGCGCATTTTGAACCAGGTCTCACCCTGCCCGGGACCATCCATACTGAGAGTGGCGATGCCTCGATCCAAGAAATACTGTTCTCTCGGATAAAATTCTTCCTTGCTCGCATCAGAGCCGGGCACAAGAATCACACAGGGAACCTTAGCTCCTGATTGCGGTATCCGTAGAGACGCAGCCATGGTTATTCCATCAAATGGAATCTCTACGCTCATGGGAGAGGGGGAGAGGGCGGGAGCGCCCTTTTTAAAAGCTTTTATCTTTCGATGATGCGCCTGAGCCTTTTGCTCGAGATCCTCGTAGAAAAGATTTTGTGCAAAATGGTAGCAACTGGCGGCTCGAAGAAGGTACTGCGCCGGAGTGAGGGAAAGCCCCTGCCGCTCGGCCTCGTCCGCCCGGTTTTCGTAATTGGCGGCTGTTTCACACCATGCTTGGCACCAATCGTCCCACATTTTCACGCGGGATAAGGTGGCCTCGAGGTCATGAATGTCAATTCCATTGGCAAGAAGACGAAATCGATGAGCCAGGAATCGGCTCGGATACCAGTCTTGTTCTGAGATTTGATATACAAGTTGCGTTTCCATCCATCGGCTCCCTAAGCGTCAGAAGGTATTACACGATGTTCCTTGTTCTTCCTGAAAGCAACATAAAACAATGCATGAATTTGAGTCAACCAGCAAAGACGTCCTATGACACCGCTGCAGGAAATCCTTTGAGGTCAGAGATCACATTCAGATTCGCCTTTAGAAAAATCACAATTTGTTAACAAATGTGTGGCACGCTAAATGCCGTTCTGCGGAAGCAAGCAGTTTTTGCTGAAGAGCAGAGATCGTGAGGAAGACTTTACCTACATCGTCTAAGACGAAGGCATGCACATGTCTTTGAGGAGTGAGGGTTTATTGCGGCAGGCTCCCATAAAATTTGATACCGCCAGGACGGTAAAGGCCCTGACGAATTAGAGAACGGAGAAAGTAGCGACTCGATGGGCCGTAGCGCCTAGGAATTTGACACAATTACACGTTTTAGATAGTCCTCGTCGAAAATAGAGATTTACCGCCGGCACAAGCGGCTCGGTAGCGATAATGCACGATATCATACTACAGTAGGGCTAGCGAGCGCAGGCACGGCCGAAACGGGGTGGTTTATGATGAAATACCGCAGACTGGATGCGAAAGATTATGCAAGGGCGAACATGAAAGGACTTTGGGCGGCGTCAACGACCCCCTTTGCCGCTGACCTTCGACTCGACGAAGCCGGATTCCGACGCAATCTCCGTCACTGGATTGAAGACCTCGGCTTAGGGGGTGTGTTCATCTCTGGCAAGCAGGGTGAGGTTTTTTCTCTATCTTCGGAAGAGCGCAAGCGTACTTTTGAATGGGCGATAGAGGAAGCGGAAGGTCGGTGCGGCACGATCATGAACTGTTCAGATCAGAACCTGGATGTGGTGATCGACCTAGCCAGGTACGCCGAAGCAATCGGCACAGATTATATCGTTGTCCATGCCCCACTTCTCCCATTCGTCACCGACATAAATGATTCGGTTTATGAATATTACCGTCACATCAGTCAGCAAATTGAAATCGGCATCGCCATGTGGAGCCACCCGGACAGTGGCTATCTCATGAGCCCAGAACTCTGCATGCGCATCGCAGAGTTTCCCAATATCGTGGCAATCAAATACAGCGCTCCGCGCGATATGTACACCCGTCTGACCGAGCTTGCCAGTAACAAGATCCTGGTAAGTACGCCATTGGAGGAGGAATGGTTCGACAATATTGTTGAGTTGGGATGGCATCTCTATTTATCCTCGCCGTCGCCCTACCTGCTGCAGACAAAGACAGATCAGCGAATGCGCGACTATACAGAACTTGCCATGCGTGGCGATGTTGCGCGAGGGCGAGCTGTCCGCGACAGCTTAGAACCAGTGCGCCAGGCGCTTAGATCATCGCGCCCTGCTGGGAAGCCGCACGCACACCAAAAGTACTGGCAGGAGTTGCTAGGCCAGGTTGGTGGACTTGTCCGGCGACCGTTGTTGCAGCTAAACGACAATGAAAAGGCCGCTACGAAGGCCGCATTCGAGAATTGTGGCCTGAATGCTGGCCGCGTGGCCGCTGCTTAGTAAAGACGGCAAACGATAGGCCAGGCACATAGCAACAAGACGGATATAGCATCATCGTACAGCTTGTCCGGAGCGTGGCTGCCTGGGATCTGCCTACGATTCTTGCATTAGATTCAAACTGGATCAGCGTTTGGATCTGCCGGTGAGTGAATCCTTTTCGCGCCACTCTATTCCTGGGGATGGCGGAGTCAGACACAACGTTCTCTTCAAACTTGTGCGGGAAGGGAAGGAAAGGAAACGCGAACCTTTTTGGAAGGGGGAATGTTGATGACCGGCTGGAATTGTTTGCGCCAGGTGCTTCATCTTCGAACTGGTAGACGTCGGCATCCCAGGGGGGAGACTGCGTTCATCTTGCATGGATGATAAACAGCAAAGCGATGACGTAAAGGCTATTTGCGCCCTTTCTGTTCGTCGGCGGGCGCTGTTAACAATCCTACATCCTCCGGTCCAGGCTCCGATACTGAATCGCCTCGGCGATGTGAGATGATTGAATCTCCTCCGATCCCGCCAGGTCCGCAATCGTGCGGCCGACTTTGAGTACGCGGCTGTAGGCGCGGGCGCTCAACCCCAATTTGTTGATGGCGGTTTCAAGCAGCTTTTCGGCGTCGTCGCGCACGGCACAGTACCGTTTGATGTCTCGCGTGCCCATCTGGGCGTTGGCGTGGATATTCCTCTTCTCGAAGCGTTGGAGCTGGATGGTGCGGGCAGCGTTGACGCGCTCGCGAATGGCGACAGACGGCTCGCCGGCGTCTTTGCTCGCCAGGTCCTGGTAGCGCAGCGTCGGGACTTCGAGTTGGATATCGATGCGGTCGAGAAGGGGCCCGGACACCTTTGAGCGATAACGCTGGATCTGCAGCGGCGTGCAGATGCATTCCTTCTGGGGGTCGGTAAAGAAACCGCAGGGGCAGGGGTTCATGGCGGCGACGAGCATAAAGCTCGCCGGGTAATTGATGGAGCCGACGGCACGCGAGACGGTGATGTTGCCGTCCTCCAGCGGCTGGCGCATGACTTCGAGAACGTTGCGCCGAAATTCTGGTAGCTCGTCGAGAAAAAGAACCCCGTTGTGCGCCAGGGACACTTCGCCGGGCTTGGGAATCGTCCCGCCGCCCACGAGACCGGCATCGGATATGGTGTGATGCGGGGAGCGAAAGGGGCGGGTGGCGATAATCGGCTGGCCGTTGAGAGTTCCCATCACGCTGTGGATCTTGGTGGTTTCCAGGGCCTCGGCGAGCGTCAGATCTGGCAGAATGGTGGGTAATCTCTTGGCCAGCATGGTCTTGCCTGACCCTGGCGGTCCGACCAGAATGACATTGTGACCGCCCGCGGCGGAAACCTCGAGGGCGCGCTTGACGTGCTGTTGCCCTCTGACATCATTGAAATCAGAGTCGTAGCGGGAATGTTGATTGAATAAGTCAGAGAGATTCACTCGCGTGCGTTCGAGGGAGCGGTGGCCGTTAAGAAACTCTATAACCTGAGGCAGATTCTGAACGCCAAGGACATCGATGTCGCCGACGACTGCGGCTTCGGACGCGTTCGCTTCGGGCAGGATCAAGCCCGTGCACTTTTCTTTTCTTGCTGCCATGGCGACCGGCAAAGCGCCGCGGACCGGTTTCACTGAGCCGTCCAGAGACAATTCCCCGAGCAGAATGTAGTCGTGGAGCAGCGCTTTGGCCACGAGCCCCTCCGCGGCGAGAATACCCACCGCCATGGGAAGGTCATAGGCAGAGCCTTCCTTCTTGATGTCCGCGGGCGCGAGATTGATGGTGATTCTTTTGGCGGGAAAAGTATAGCCGCAGTTTTTGACCGCTGCGCGAATGCGGTCTTTACTTTCCTTAACAGCCCCTTCGGGTAACCCGACAGTGGAAAGTTGTGGTAAGCCGGAGGCGAGATCGATCTCTACTTCGACCCTCAGGGCGTCAATGCCGTACAGAGCTGCGCTGTTAACCTTTGCAAGCATACACTCGAGGAAGCCGCGTTACGCTAGCAAAGGCCGAGACGATTAACAACTAAAATTTATCTTTCTTCAGGGACTTGAGGGAAGAAGGGCGGCCGCGCAGCACATCGTCTTTGGTATGCCGGTCGAAGACATGAATCCCTCGGTTGTGCAGCAGCGTCGGTTGCGAAATGGTCCGGCGGGCACGCGATGAACAACGACTGCAGCGCTTCAAAGGATGATCATTGACAGCCTGAATCGCCTCGAAACGGTGCCCCTTGGCACATTCATATTCGTACAGCGGCATAACCGATAGTCATGCCTATCATATTGAAATCATAGGTACAACGCGCTGGCGATATTGTCATCGAAATTGATTCCTGTTATAAGACTTTATGATTGTCTTGGCACAAACGAGCAGTAAAAAACCCAGGCTGTGGTCTGGGTTTTTTTTAATTCGCTCGGAGGTGATCGATGTTAGAGCAGGAAGTCTTACCTATTGGATTGACCTTTGATGATGTCCTGTTGATACCCGCTGAGTCTTCAGTTCTGCCCCGGGATATCGATGTGACGACGCGACTGACCGAGCGCATTGCTCTCAACATTCCGCTCGTGAGCGCGGCCATGGATACGGTGACTGAATGGCGAACGGCGATTGCCATGGCTCAAGAAGGCGGCATCGGGATGATTCATCGAAATATGCCGGCGGACGCTCAAGCGGCTGAAGTGGAGAAGGTCAAAAAATTTGAGAGCGGAATGATTTCCGACCCGATCACAGTGGCGCCAGATCAAAAGATTTTTGAGGCGCAGGAAATCATGAAGAGGTACGGGATCTCCGGCTTGCCGGTCACAAAGAACGGGAGGCTAGTCGGGATTCTGACCAATCGTGATTTGCGCTTCGAAAAGAGGCTGGAGCGGCCGGTTTCGGAGGTGATGACGAAGGACAAGCTCATCACTGTGAAGACAGGAGTCGATCTCGAGGACGCTAAAGAAATCCTACATCAGCATCGAATCGAAAAACTCCTCGTCGTTGATGATCATTACCAGCTCAAGGGACTGATTACCGTCAAAGACATCGAGAAAAAAATTCAATACCCGAACGCTTGCAAAGACGAGAGGGGGCGGCTGCGCGTCGGAGCCGGTGTGGGTGTCGGTCCGGACTGGGAGGAGCGGGTCGAGAGGCTTGTCCGTGCGGGCGTCGATCTGGTTACCGTGGACACCGCGCACGGTCATTCCAAAAATGTGGTTGAGGTGGTCAGGCAGATCCGGCGGCGCTACCCGGATCTCGATCTTGCAGCCGGCAATGTGGCTACCGAGGAAGGTACGCTGGCATTGATTCAAGCCGGGGTTAACGCCGTGAAGGTAGGCGTTGGGCCCGGTTCGATTTGCACGACGCGGGTCATATCCGGTGTCGGAGTTCCTCAAATCACTGCGATCGGCAGCTGCGCGAAAACGGCTGCGCGATACAACATTCCGGTCATCGCCGACGGCGGTATCAAATTCTCGGGCGATATCACTAAGGCCTTGGCCGCCGGCGCCCACTCCGTCATGATTGGGAGTCTCTTTGCTGGCACAGAGGAAAGTCCGGGGGAGACGATTCTTTACCAGGGGCGAACTTACAAGGTCTACCGTGGGATGGGCTCCATGGGCGCCATGAAACAGGGGAGCAAAGATCGTTACGCCCAGGACCATGTCGAGGAATCAATGAAGCTTGTGCCGGAGGGAGTCGAAGGGCAGGTGCCATACAAGGGCTCCCTCTCCTTCAATATTCATCAACTCGTCGGCGGACTTCGATCCGGAATGGGTTATCTTGGCTGTCGCGACGTGGCCGCGCTTCGCAACAAAGCGAGGTTCATGCAAATCACTGCAGCAGGCTTGCGCGAGGGGCATGTCCACGACGTTTTCATCACCAAAGAAGCGCCTAACTATAGCGTAGAATGATCCTCGTCCTCGATTTTGGCTCCCAGTACACGCAGTTGATCGCGCGGCGTATTCGCGAAGCCAAAGTTTACTGCGAAATCCAACCGTATAACGTTCCCATCGAAAAAATCGCTGCCCTAAAGCCCGAGGGGATTATCCTGTCGGGAGGGCCGGCAAGTGTCTATCAGCGGAACGCTCCGAGGGTCAGGAAAGAGATTTTCGAGTTTCCCGTTCCGTTCCTAGGCATCTGCTACGGGATGGGTATGATCAATCTCGCCTCGGGCGGTGAGGTCGCGAAAGCCGAAGAGCGCGAGTACGGTCCGGCCGATTTGATCATTGACGACGATAGCGACTTGTTTCACGGTTTTGCGGCGAAGGAATCGACTCGCGTCTGGATGAGCCACGGGGACAGGATGACCGCAATCGCCGAAGGCTGGGCGGTGCTAGCGCACAGCAGCAATTCCCCCATCGCCGCTTTTGCCGACCAGAGCCGGCGATTCTTTGGCGTTCAGTTTCATCCTGAGGTTGCGCATACCCCACGGGGGCGGGAGATTCTAGATAATTTTGTCTTTCGCATTTGCGGCTGCAAGCCGACGTGGACCATGGAGCGCTTCATTGAGACCTCCGTCAAGAATATTCAAAACCAGGTCGGGACAGGCCGCGTGATCTGCGCGCTGAGCGGCGGGGTCGATTCTTCGGTTGCCGCAACCTTGGTATACCGAGCCATTGGCAGTCGACTCATGTGTGTCTTCGTCAATAACGGAGTTCTGCGTCTAAACGAGGCCGAGCGTGTCTGCAGCCTTTTCAGCGAGCGCTTTGGCGCGAGCTTCCGCTATGTGGATGCCAGCGGTCGCTTTTTATCGGCGCTTGGAGGCGTAGAGGATCCGGAGCAAAAAAGGAAGGTCATCGGACGGACCTTCATAGAGGTGTTCGAGGAAGAGGCAAACCAACTGGGTGAAATCGCCTTCCTGGCTCAAGGCACTTTGTATCCTGACGTCATCGAGTCGGTTTCATTCGTGGGCCCCTCGGTAACGATCAAGAGCCATCACAACGTCGGCGGCTTGCCAGAAAAAATGCGGTTGAAATTAGTCGAGCCCTTGCGCGAGCTTTTCAAGGACGAGGTCAGGGAAGTAGGCAAGGAATTGGGGCTTCCCCCCGAATTGATTCAGCGCCAACCCTTTCCGGGGCCCGGTTTGGCCATCCGTGTTTTGGGTGACGTGACCGAAGAACGACTCGCGGTTTTGCGCCGGGCCGATGCCATCGTGTTGCAGGAAATTCGGGCTGCGGGCCTGTACGAGAAAGTCTGGCAATCGTTTGCCGTGTTGTTGCCTGTTCGCACCGTGGGCGTGATGGGCGACGAACGCAGTTACGAGAACGTCATCGCGCTTCGCGTGGTTGACAGCCAGGACGGCATGACTGCCAACTGGGTGCCCCTGCCAACCGATCTCCTCGCCCGAATATCGAACCGCATTATCAACGAAGTCCGCGGAGTGAACCGCGTCGTTTACGATATTTCCTCCAAGCCGCCAGCTACCATCGAGTGGGAATAACGAGCTTCCGCCGGTTTGTCTAAGAGAGATGTCTGTGACTGGTGGTAGTGCGATTTGTTTTTACCCGCATGAGGCGTGGTGTTTCAGTTTGATGGATGCAGGCCCGATTGAGGGAGATTGCCTCTCCTAGACGCTCCTCGCGGACGTTTCATCGTCACCCCGAGCCGAGCCGACAGCGGCAGTCGATGTAATGCGAATTCTTGAAGCTGCAGTTTCAGGGCGCACGGTTGGTTGAATACACTTGCACCAGACCTGCAACCGATACATTACCTAGGACAAAGGCGGCGGTCTCTGACACCCAGGAGTTAATGCCAGAAACCGCCCCCTCCATCTTTCTATCTTGGCCGAGAGAGGTCCTTAAGCTGTTGAGGGGCCCTCACCCGGCATTTGTATGTTTTTACTTATTGTCGTCGTCTGACTCTTTCTCGTCGTCGTCTCCAAATATGTCGTCGTCTCCAGTGCCGCCTTCGATTCGATCCCTGCCGGGACCGCCGCGAATGACGTCATCACCCGATCCTCCCATGATCACATCAGCACCCCGGCCGCCTCGGATCACGTCAGCCCCAGGACCGCCCCGGATGATGTCGCCCTCTGGGTTTGGCTTGGGCGCGGCTTTTTCCGCGCTGTGGCCAACAACCGGAAGAATTAGCAATAGAGCAAAGACTGCAGCTGGTAGTAGTGTCGCCTTTTTCATAGTATTCACCTCCTCTCGTCTTTAAGAGCCTAAAGATTTTCGCAACTGATATGGCATCCCCTAGTTTAAGGATTTGTGGCCTTTTTCTGTGACTATTGTTTCTTAAAGTCTCAATCACCCTCGATCAAATCATCCCCCGTGCCGCCCTCGAGAATATCTCTGCCAGGTCCGCCATAGATCTCATCATCGCCCGGGCCACCGTAGATTCTGTCATCGCCCGGGCCACCCTTAAGCAAGTCGTTCCCCGGCCCGCCTTCGAGCAGGTCATTTCCCGGCCCGCCGTCGACTTCGTCATCGCCGGTTCCGCCCTTGAGAATATCATCGCCCTCCTCGCCGAAAATGACGTCATTTCCCGGCCCGCCTTCGATGACATCATTGCCTGCTCCACCGTAGATTTCGTCGTCGCCCGGCCCGCCACAGATCGTATCGTTGCCGCCGAACCCATAAATGACGTCGCTTGCAGGTGTTCCGACGATCACGTCGTCTCCAGGGGTGCCTCGCAGCAATCCTCGGTAAGGCTGGCCGTTATCGGGCCCGCCCACGACGGTCCCGTTTCGTACAAAGATCGTCGCTGCTTTCCCGGCGCATGTTGGAACTTCCTGCGCCTGAGCGATGTTTGCGCCGACGAATTCTCCCCACTGCCAAATTGACAGAGTCAAAACAGCGGCCATCAAACGGAGGCCCCACGCGCTTTCCGATCGAAGTTTCATTCTAATAGCTTCTCTCCCTCGCTAGCAGAATCGTTCCCGCGATACGAAGAACCGTCATTGGAGCAAAAGACTCGCGGCTCGCGCCTTTGACCGCCAATGACTTAGCCAACGTTTGTTAAGCCCTTGGCCGTTTCCAGTGTGTATTGAAATTCGTCTTTGTTAGATTTGTAACGGCTTGACAAAACTTTAATAACGAGTGAGAAAACCGTCAATACTCCATGTATATCAATTTTGATCTCAACGCCCTGGTTCAATTTGGGGACCACCTTATGCGCCAACTAGGGCGTTAGGGACATCCAAACTCTACCAAGGTCTTAGTGTTTTGGTCGCGCTATGGGCTGTAGTGTTGTGCAACTGTAAGGGGTTGCGAGGGAAGCTAAATGCCTCGATGCCCCTTTCTCATTTTTAGGAAGAGTGCTCCCATTCGGACAAGGAGTGGCAGACAGCAGTGAATAAGTAGGAAGAAATATTACAACCAAATTCGTAGCAGTTGAGTTACCGCGCGTGCTGGAGCGTCCACTGCCGATGCATGTGGACCCCCGGGTTGGCTCACTTTAGCTGGGCTTAGGTAAAGTGAGGCTGCGACATCCTATCTGAACGAGCGAGAGTGCATTTCATTTTCGACAGGCGTCATCGCGCGGTCTTTTATCTGCGTCAGGATCAGTCGGGCATTCCATCACGGGACCGTTGGGGTGTTATTCGCGCGCATGCGGAAGAGGAGAGACACCGGAACAGGCGTTGGTTTATGAGGTCGAGGCAGAGCGGAATACCGATTCAGAGTAATGGGCAGAGTTTTGCACATGCGCTGGTCTCAGAGAAGATGCGGTTCAATCGGCGAGCAACCGTAATGGAACAGGCGGGCAGGCACGCTGGAACAATGACGCTTCACGAAGGGCAGAGACCAAGAGGCGTTCACCGCGGCCGGCAGAACGGTAAGATCGAATTTACAAGGAGTTTCGTTGAAATCTTTGAAAAACTTGTTGCTGGCGAGTTCGCTACCTTATGCATGTGATCTCGCATAAAACAATAATTGTAGCGAAAAATTCTTTGTGCTAAGTATGGATTATCTACAATGGAACATTCTCGCTTCGTACATCTTCATTGCCACACGGAATACAGCCTCTTAGATGGCGCCAACAAGGTCGATCAGCTCTTTGAGCGCATTAAGCTTCTCAGACAACCCGCGGTGGCCATGACAGATCATGGGAACATGTTTGGAGCCGTGGAATTCTATCGCGAGGCCCTAAAGCACGGCATCAAACCGATTATCGGCTGTGAAATCTATGTGGCTCCCACCAGCCGGTTCGAGAAAAAGGGCGTAGACAAGGGCCCTAAGGAATACAACAACCATCTTGTTCTGCTGGCGATGAACCGGGATGGGTATCGAAATCTCTGCAAGCTTGTCTCCCTTGGTTACATGGAGGGGTTCTATTACAAACCGCGTATCGACAAGGATTTGCTCAAAGAACTCAATGGCGGACTGATCGCGCTGAGCGCCTGTTTACAGGGAGAAGTGTCGCAAGCGCTCTCGGCGGGAAACGCGGAAAAGGCCAAAGCGGCCGCCGAAACGTACCTTTCCATCTTCGAGGATCGGTACTACATCGAGATCCAGGACAACAAGCTGGCCGAACAGGAGAAGGTCAACCACCTCCTCATCGAGCTAGCCAAGGATCTCTCAATCCCCCTAGTGGCGACGAACGACTGTCACTATGGAGAACGGGAGGACTACCAGGCCCATGACGTTCTGTTATGCGTTCAGACGGGTAAGACGGTCAATGAAGAAAATCGCCTGAGATTGGAAACCGAGGAGCTTTATCTCAAGTCGGCCGAGGAAATGATGCGGGGATTCGACTACTGCACGGAGGCGGTTGAGCGGACAGTCGAGATCGCCGATCGCTGTAACCTCGAAATTGAATTCGGCAATTATCACTTCCCCACTTTTAAGCCGCCGCGAGAGGCTAGTCTTGACGACTATCTCGATGATTTGGCTCACGCCGGGCTGGCAGAAAGACTGCGAGGGATTACAGATCCGGCCACGAGAAAAACCTACGAAGATCGGCTCGCTTATGAATTAGATGTAATCAAGAAGATGCAGTTTCCCGGATATTTCCTGGTAGTGGCCGATTTCATCAATTACGCCAAGAAAAACGGCATCCCGGTAGGACCGGGCCGCGGATCGTCGGCTGGGAGCCTAGTTGCGTATGCGCTCAAAATCACCGACTTGGATCCGATTCGGCATGTGCTCCTGTTCGAGCGGTTTTTAAATCCGGAGCGGCGCTCCATGCCTGATATCGACGTTGACTTCTGCATTCGTGGCAGGAGCCGAGTGATTCAATATGTCAAGGACAAGTATGGCTCCGATCGAGTGGCACAGATTGCGACCTTTGGAACGCTCAAAGCCAAGGCGGCGATCAAGGACGTCGGGCGGGCGCTTGGGTTTTCTTTTGCTGAAACCGATGCCATCGCAAAACTCATCCCTGCTCCAAAGCAAGGGTTCGATTATCCCCTGCGCGAGTCCATCAAAATGGAGCCCCGGCTGCAAGAGTTGATCAAGACGGATCTGCGGGTCAAGACGTTGATCGATCACGCCCTTCGTCTTGAAGGGCTCACGCGTCATGCTTCCACGCATGCTGCGGGTGTCGTGTTGTCGAATCTGCCGCTCGTCGACCATCTCCCGCTGTTTGTCGACAAGGAGGGCGGCATCGTCACGCAGTTCGACATGGGGAGCGTGGAGAAAATCGGGCTGGTCAAGTTTGACTTTCTCGGTTTGAAGACGCTGACGCTGATCCACGACTGCCTGAAGCTCGTCGAGTCAACGCAGGGAGCGACGATCGATTTAAATAAGTTGCCTCTTGACGACAAGAAGACGTACAGGCTTTTGTGCAACGGAAACACCGTCGGCGTGTTCCAACTGGAAAGCTCGGGCATCCGTGAGATGACCGTCAAGATTCGTCCCAACTGTTTCGAAGATCTCGTGGCCATTCTGGCGCTGTATCGACCCGGGCCGTTGGATAGCGGCATGGCGGAGGAATACATCAAGCGCAAACACGGCAAGGAGAAGACCAAGTATTTGCACCCGCACCTAGGACCGGTTCTAAAGGACACCTACGGAGTCATCGTCTATCAGGAGCAGGTGATGCAAATCGCTCAGGTGCTGGCCGGCTACAGCATGGGGGAAGCAGACATTCTTCGACGAGCGATGGGCAAGAAGAATCCCGAAGAGATGGCCGCGCAGCGGGAACGGTTCGTCGAAGGGGCGCAGAGAAACAAAATCGATGCGCAAAAGGCCGGCGAAATCTTCGACCAGATGGAGACCTTTGCGCGCTATGGCTTCAACAAATCGCACTCGGCGGCTTATGCCATGGTCTCGTACCAGACGGCGTATCTGAAGGCTCATTTTCCGGTGGAGTTTATGGCTGCGTTGATGACTTCGGAAATAGGGGATACGGACAAAGTCATCAAAAACCTCGCAGAGTGCCGTCAAAGAGACATCGAAGTGCTTGCTCCCGATGTGAACGAGAGCCGAGCGGATTTTACGCCGGTGGGAGACAAGATTCGTTTCGGGCTCGCGGCGGTCAAGAATGTCGGAGAAAAAGCGGTTGATGTTATTCTCGAAGGCCGCCAGAGCGGGGGACCGTTTGTATCGCTTTTCGATTTCTGTCGGCGCGTCGATCTGTCCGCGGTTAACCGGCGGGTCATCGAAAGTCTGATCAAATGCGGCGCCTTCGATGGCACCGGAGTGCCTCGGGCCGGCATGATGGCCGTTGTGGACGAAGCGATGAGGGCGGGGCAGGCATTCCAGCGCGACCAGCAGAGCAGTCAGATCGATATCTTTCAAATGCTGGGTAGTACGACCAAGGTCGCCATCCAACCGGGAGACATCTATCCGAAAGTCGAGAACTGGTCGACGCAGCAGTCGCTGTCCTTGGAAAAAGAGGCCTTGGGGTTCTATATCACCGGACATCCTCTGGATAAGTTCGAACGGGCAACCAAGAAAATCACCAGTGGGACGTTGGCGGCTCTCAAAGAAAAGCCTTCTCCAGGAGACGTAAAAGTTGGCGGCGTGGTTTCGGCGCTGAGGTTGCGAAATACGAAGAAAGGCGACCGCTACGCCAGTTTTAATTTGGAAGACAAGACCGGCTTTATGGAAGTCATTGCCTGGCCGGACGTCTACAAAAAGTGCGCGGAGATTCTCGGATCGGATGATCCCATATTTGTTAGGGGAAGGCTGGAGGTTGGAGAGGAGAGAATTCAAATCATCGCCAACGATATTACGCTTCTCGCCGAGGCCGCCTCCCAGGCGCGTTCGGCCGGCAATGGCAACGGGCGCGACAAGGCCAACGGCCACGGAGACCGTATCCACCTGTACGTCAGCGAGGCCGATATTTGCTCGGAAGACTTAATTCAGTTACGCGACACGCTTCTCGACTACCCGGGACCCTGCACGGTGTATCTCCACTTCTTGGGGTCCGGCAAGGGTGAGACAGTGATCGAACTTCCCGACCAGGTTCGTGTCGCCTCAAGCCGGGAAATGGAGGCGGCCGTGGAAATGCTTTTCGGGGACCGGGTCAGTTTTCATTCCGCGCAATTTTGAAACGCCATCATTCCATCCAGCGTTATCGAAAAGAGCGAGCCGTTCTCGTCGGCGTCGAACTGCCGACACCAGACCACGGCTTACCGCTGGCGTACAATCTCGAAGAGCTGGAGCGACTCGCCGAAACCGCCGGGGCCCAAGTGGTCGAGAAATTCACCCAGCAAGTGCGAAGCGTGACCCCCGCGACACTGCTCGGCCGCGGCAAGGTAGAGTCGATCCAGGCCGCGCTGGTTGAACTCAAACCTGATCTAGTCATCATTGATGAAGATTTAAGTCCCGCGCAGCAGCGCAATCTTGAGAACGCCTTTCGAGTGCGGGTCATTGACCGAAGCCAACTCATTCTCGATATCTTTGCCCAG
>JBFJNS010000013.1:0-15979 GCA_041618055.1 Binatia bacterium | reverse complement strand
CCGACAAATGCGCGAACCACCGAGAAACCCGCGCTCTCTGCCGTCTTCTGCACCGCCGCTCCGAGATTTCCCAAGCGATTGCCTTCATGCAACTGCTCGATGGCTTTCTGCAGAGACATTTCCGTTGTATTCATCAACCGCATAGCTTCTGCGCTGATCTTGCCAACGCCGACGGTAATGGCCGAATCCCCGTAGAAGCCCTCGTAAATCACCCCAAAATCCAGTCCGACGATGTCGCCGTCTTTCAACGCTCGATGCGATGGAATCCCGTGAACAATCTCCTCGTTGATCGACACGCACAGGGTGCAGGGGAATGCCCTTCCCGCGACGACATATCCCTTGAATGCCGGTAGAGCCTTTTTTTTTAGTGTCGACTCCTCCGCCAAAGCATCCAACTCGAGCGTTGTCACGCCAGGCTTGATCGTCTCTTTGAGCTCTTGTAAGACCTCGGCGACGATCACGTTGGCTCTTCTCATGATCTCGATTTCTCGCACCGACTTAAGCGAAATCACCTTGCAAGATCTCCCAACGCCGTCATGATTCGACGAGATATGTCTTCGGCCTGCCCAACACCATCGACATCCCGTAACAGCCCCCGCTCCCTGTAGTATTCGACAAGAGGGGCGGTCTGCGCCTCGTAGACGCTGAGACGGTTGGCTATGGTCTGCTCGCGATCATCGTCACGTTGAAAGAGTTCGCCACCACATTGATCGCAAACGGTCTCCGCTTTCGGAGGATTAAAGCTCAAATGATAAAGCGCCCCGCAGCTCTTGCAAGTTCTCCGTCCTGCCAACCTTTGTACAATCTCATCGCGAGGTACAAGGACGGACAGCACGCAATCCAGCGCCAATCCTCTATGTTTCAGTAGCTCATCGAGGCTCTGAGCCTGCGGCACGGTCCTCGGGAAGCCATCCAGAATAAAGCCGCTCTCGCAATCCTTCTCTTTAAGCCTTTCAGCCACCAGACCGACGATGACCTCATCCGGTACCAGCGCTCCTTGACGAAGGTACCCGGAGGCTTTTTTTCCTAGCGGGCTTTGCTCCGCCACGGCGTTTCGAAGTATATCTCCCGTCGAAACCTGACAAACACTAAACTTTTCCTGTAGCAATCTTGCCTGAGTCCCTTTGCCCGCCCCCGGTGGGCCCAGCAAAACGACACGTAGTCTAGACAACCTTCAGCCCCTTCTCCCGCGTAACCGCCCCCGTTTCATGAATCCCTCGTAATTGCGGGTAATCAAATGGGTTTCCATCTGTGCCACGGTATCCAAGGCTACGCCCACCACAATCAAGAGAGCAGTTCCCCCGAAATAGAAAGGAACATTGAACTGGCCGATTAAGATAGTGGGCAGCAAGCAGACAATCACCAAATAGATGGCCCCGCTGAGAGTAATCCGTGAAAGCACTCTCTCGATAAACTCCGCGGTCTTCGGTCCCGGCCGAATACCCGGAATGTAACCGCCAAATTTTTTCATATTATCCGCAACATCTACGGGATTGAATACGACGGCGGTATAGAAAAAGGCGAAGAACATAATGAGCACGGCGTAGACAAAATCGTGAAGCCAGCGCCCCGGGCTTAGATAACTAGCGAGGGACTGAACCAAAGGGTAGTCGGCGAATTGGGCCATGGTCGCGGGAAAGATGAGAATTGACGATGCAAAAATAGGCGGAATCACATTCGCCGTGTTGACCTTGAGCGGCAGATGTGAACTCTGCCCCCCATACATTTTGCGCCCCACGACCCGCTTGGCATACTGAACCGGGATGCGGCGTTGCCCTCGTTCGACGAATATAATGGCGCCAACAACAGCCACAATAACGACCAACATGAACAGTGCAACCAGAAGCCCGAGTTCACCTTCACGAATAAACTGCACCGTCGTGGTGATTGCGGACGGCAGACGTGCCACGATACCGGCAAAGATAATCAGCGAGATGCCGTTTCCGATCCCCCGCTCTGTGATTTGTTCGCCTAACCACATGATAAAGGCAGTTCCAGACGTGAGCGTGATGACCGTCATCAAACGAAAACCCCAACCAGGATCCAACACAATGACTTGCCCCCCCGGGCCACGCGTGCCCTCGAGACCGTAGCTGATCATCAATCCCTGAATAATGGACAGGGCTACGGTGCCGTAGCGCGTGTACTGGGTGATCTTGCGCCGCCCGACCTCTCCCTCCTTGGACAGCCTTTCAAGATAAGGAAAAACGACAGTGAGCAGTTGTAGAATAATCGACGCGCTGATATAGGGCATGATTCCCAAGGAAAAAACAGAGAACTGCTCCAACGCCCCGCCCGAAAATAGGTTAAAGAGACCAAAAATGGTTCCTTGGACTTGCTCGAAATAAGCGGCTAAAGCCTGGCGGTCGATGCCGGGCGTTGGCACATGAACGCCGAGTCGATACACAGCCAGCATCCCGAGGGTGAAAAGAAGCCGGCGGCGCAGCTCTGGAATTCTGGTTGCGTTCTGAAAACCGCTAAGCATAAACCTTGATTAACTCCGCTTTACCACCCGCGGCCTCGATCTTTGCTGCGGCCTGCGCCGAAAAACCGTGGGCCTTTACATTCAAAGCCTTGCTGACGGATCCATCTCCGAGGATCTTGATCCGTCTGTTCTTTCCGCGCACGAGCCCCTTTAGCGCGAGCAACTCGGGCGTCACCTCAGTACCGGACGGAAAGGCTTCTAACTGGCTCAAATTAATGACGGATACCTCAACCCTGAACGGATTGTGAAATCCACGTTTTGGGATTCGCCTTTGCAGGGGCATTTGTCCCCCCTCAAACCCCGGCCGCGTCCCGCCACCCGAGCGCGCTCCCTGCCCCTTGTGTCCGCGGCACGCCGTTTTCCCGTGGCCCGAACCATCTCCACGACCAACCCGTTTGCGATTCTTTGAGGACCCCGCCGCCGGTTTCAGATCAGATAAATTCATGTCAGCGAATCTCCGATAGTGTTTTTCCTCGCCGCTCGGCGATTTCCTCCGGGGCGCTTAAGTCCTTCAGCGCCTCGAAGGTGGCTTTCACCATATTGTGCGGATTGTTCGATCCGATACATTTTGTTAACACATTCTGTATGCCGGCGGCTTCGACGACCGCGCGCACCCCGCCTCCCGCGATCACTCCCGTGCCGTCCGAAGCAGGCTTTAAAATGACATAGCCCGCGCCGAATCGACCGCTTACGTCGAAAGGAATCGTTCCAGCCATCACTGGAACTCGAATCAGGTTTTTCTTTGCCTGCTCCAGCCCCTTGCGTATGGCTTCGGGCACTTCATTCGCTTTCCCCATGCCGCACCCAACGACGGCATGGCCATCCCCCACCACCACCAGCGCGCTAAAACTGAAGCGGCGACCACCTTTTACAACCTTGGCTACCCGGCTAATGTGAACAACCTTTTCTTTCAGTTCCAATCCCTGGGGATCAATGCGTTCCAAAGGCACCTCACCTGCAATGCTGCACTAAAACTCCAAACCGCCTTCTCGAGCTCCATCGGCCAGCGCTTTCACGCGCCCGTGGTATAGAAACCCGTTCCGATCAAACACGACACTTTTGATGTTTTTATCTTGGCAAATCTGGGCCAGCGCCAAACCCACTTGTTTCGCCGCTTCGACCCCTGCGCCGTTCTTGATTTTATCGGCTAACATCTTGGATAGGGTTGACACGGATACCAGCGTCGCCCCCCGCTCGTCCGATATCAACTGGGCGTAGACATGTTTATTGCTGCGAAACACACAGACACGAGGGCGTGCATCCGTTCCCAGCAACTTTTTTCGGACGCGCTTTTGCCGCCGTATCCGTGCAACATTTCTTGGGTCGCGTGACATCTCTTAACCTCTAATCATCCGCCAGCGGAACCGACGGCTTTACCCGCCTTGCGCCGTATGAACTCTTCGCGATACTTGATTCCCTTTCCCTTGTAAGGTTCCGGTGGCCGCAGAGCTCTGATTTTGGCCGCAGTCTCGCCCAACAGCTGCCGGTCCGCGCTTGTCAGGGTAATCACAACCTGTCGTTCCACCGCGGCAGAAACCCCCCGCGGGAGCTGGAATACGACGGGATGGGAGTACCCCAGCGTCATGTGGAGCTCTTGCTGTTTGACTTCCGCGCGATAACCCACACCGTTGATGTCAAGCACACGGGTGAACCCTTTGCTCACCCCCTCTGCCATATTGGCGAGGAGCTTCCGCGTTAGGCCATGAACCGCCTTAATCTTTCGTTCCTCCACGTCTCGTTCGACGCGAACGATCTTGCCTTCAACTTTAACCCTAACGCCAGGCGGAATGGCCGTTTCCAGCTTCCCCTTAGGCCCCTCGAAGCGAACCGCCTTGCCGTCGAGCGCGACCTTCACTCCTTCTGGAATGTTTATAGGGAGTTTTCCAATTCGCGACACCACGCACCTCGTCAAATGCTACCAGACCGAACAGAGGATCTCGCCGCCGACGTTCGCTCTTTGCGCCTCCCGGTCCACGAGAATACCCTTCGGGGTGGAAATAATATTGATACCCAGGCCTTTGCGGATTGGGGTAACTTCTTTGGCACCGACATAGACTTTTCGACTTGGGCTGCTTACACGTTTCAACCCTGAGATAATCGGGCGATGGTCCTTATCGAACTTAAGCTCGATAACGAGGACCTCTCCTGCCCCTTCCGCAGCTCGGGTTTTCCTGTAGTCTTTGATATAGCCTTCGTCCACGAGGACCTTGGCGATATTTTCCTTTAGTTTAGACCAAGGAACCGACACCTTCTGGTGCCGCACCCTCGAAGCGTTCCTTATACGAGTTAGCATGTCTGCGATCGGGTCCGTCATTCCCATAGTACTCTCCGCACCTTACCAACTGGCCTTGATGAGTCCCGGAATATGGCCTTTGCGTGCATGATCGCGCAAACAAAGCCGACACATCCGAAAACGACGGTAGAAGGCCCGCGCACGCCCGCACAGAGGACACCGGTTGTACTCGCGCACTTTGAATTTGTTCGGCCTCTCCGCCTTAATTCGAAGACATTTCTTGGCCACTGGAATTCTCCCTCACTGAGCAATCAACTCGCGAACGGCATGCCCAGCAATCTCAATAAAGCCGTCGCCTCTCGGTTCGTTTTCGCCGACGTCGTAATAGAGACGGTCATACCCCGGGGTTTATCCACCTTGTCGGCGTGAATCTCGGGGAAGATAATCTGCTCCCGCAGGCCCAATGAGTAATTACCCCGACCGTCAAAGGAATGGCTCGACACACCCCTAAAGTCTCGCACTCGAGGAAGCGCCACATGAATCAGCCGGTCGAGGAATTCGTACATCCGATCACGCCGCAGGGTGACCATGCAGCCAATCGGCATGCCCTCCCGCAATTTGAAGTTGGCGATCGCCTTCTTGGCGCGCGTGATTACCGGCTTTTGCCCCGTAATGGCGGCAATCTCGGCAACCGCGGAATCGAGGGCCTTGATATTTTGCGTTGCCTCCCCGAGTCCAACGTTGACGGTAATTTTTTCCAGCCGGGGCACCTCCATGGAGTTCTGGTAACCAAACTCGGCTTTCATCGCCGGCACCACTTCGTCGTAATATTTGTTTTTGAGTCGCGCCATCGTCAACACCATCAATCTATGGCCTCGCCGCATCGTCGGCAAATGCGTATTCTCTGGCCGTCGCCAAGAATTTTGCGGCCAACTCGCACCGGCGCGTTACACTTATCGCACATGATCATGACATTGGACGCCGGGATGTGAGCTTCTTTTTCCACAATTCCGCCCGGCTGCTGTGGCCCTCGGGGTTTACTGTGGCGTTTGACCAGATTGAGCCTCTCGATGATCACAGCGTCTTTCTTGTTGATCACACGGAGCACCTTTCCTGTTTTTCCTCGCTCCTTACCCGCAATCACCATCACGCTGTCATTCTTTCGAATTTGCACGAATGCTTTCTCCTCGCCGAAAGTTACAAAACTTCGGGCGCTAGCGAAATGATTTTCATGAATTTCTTCGCTCTGAGCTCGCGGGCTACGGGACCAAAAATTCGCGTTCCGATGGGTTCCTTTTGATTGTCGATCAGCACGGCCGAATTATTGTCGAAGCGAATATAAGTCCCGTCCGAGCGCCCGATTTCCTTTGCCGTCCGCACCACCACCGCCTTCGTGACTTCCCCTTTCTTCACCTTGGCATTGGGGATGGCTTCCTTAACAGAAACTACGATAATGTCTCCGATCGAGGCGTATTTTCGCTTGCTGCCGCCCAGAACCTTGATGCACTGGACCTTTCGCGCTCCCGAATTGTCCGCCACGTCCAACACCGTTCTCATCTGGATCATTGATCACCCTCGAACTGCCCGTCTGGAAGCACTGCTTATGCATCGGCTCCTTCGGTTTGCTCCGCTATCGCCGCTTGGGACCGCTCCAGGATTCTGCTTACCCGCCAGCGTTTGTCGCGACTCAGCGGGCGAGACTCCACGATCGTCACCCGGTCACCCACATGGCACTGATTGGCCTCGTCGTGAGCTTTCACTTTAGTTCGACGCCTGAGGTATTTCTTGTACTTCGGATGCATGACTGTGCGTTCCAGGGACACAACAACCGTCTTCTGCATCCGATCGCTGACCACTACCCCGCTGCGCTCTTTTCTTAGCCCCCTCGTGCTCATACGCCGCCTTTCTCAACCTGGAGCGCTTTTTCCCTCAGGATGGTCTCCACCCGCGCTAGATCACGCTTTGTTTGACGGAGCCTCATCGGATTTTCCAAGCGACTCGTCGCCTTCTTGAGTTTCAAATGGCCAATTTCCTCTCGCAGCTCCGTGCGCTTGCGAGCGAGGTCCTCAACGTTCATATCGCGGAGTTCTTTAGCTTCCATGACCGAGACCCCTTCTTTCTACAACCATAGTGGGGATAGACAGCTTGTGGGAGGCCAGACGGAATGCTTCGCGCGCCAAATTGCCTTCAACGCCCTCCATCTCAAAAAGAATTCTCCCGGGCTGGATCACTGCCACCCAGAGTTCCGGAGACCCTTTTCCTTTCCCCATGCGGGTTTCAGCCGGTTTCTTGGTCAAAGGCTTATCCGGAAAGATCCTTATCCAAACCTTGCCGCCTCGCTTGAGATAACGAGTGAGAGCAACCCGAGCCGCTTCGATCTCCCGCGCGCTCATCCATCCACGCGCCACGGCCTTCAGGCCATATTCGCCGAAAGCTAATGTGGACCCCCGATGCGCTGTACCTCGGCGTCGCCCTTTTTGCTGCTTTCGGAATTTTACTTTTTTTGGTTCAAGCATCGTCCACTTCTCAAGTTGCGCGCCGTCAGACCGTCAAAACTTTCAGCGATGAGACAACCCCGACGCCGCACACCTCAGCCTCCCAGCATGGCTTTCTGTTGCTCCTCTTCCTCGGTTAAAACCTCGCCGCGAAAAATCCAGGCTTTGACACCGATGACACCATAAGTCGTGCGCGCCTCGGCAAAACCATAGCTAATGTCCGCCCGCAGAGTGTGCAAAGGGACACGGCCCTCTCGATACCACTCCGTGCGGGCGATCTCGGCCCCGCCTAGGCGCCCGGCACACTGAATTTTGACACCTTGGGCTCCCATGCGCATGGCGCGGGAAACACTTTCCTTCATCGCACGGCGAAAGGCCACGCGTCGTTCCAGTTGAAGAGCCACATTCTCGCTCACCAACTGTGCATCCAAATCCGGGCGTCTGACTTCGTGAATATTGATGAAAGTTTCCCGGCCCGTTAACTTGGCAATGTCATCCTTGAGTTTTTCGATCTCGGCTCCCTTTTTGCCAATGACGATTCCGGGCCGCGCGGTATGAATGTTGATCTTTGCCTTGTTCGCTGCCCGTTCGATTTCAATCTTAGAGATGCCCGCGTGATACAGACGGCTTTTCAAAAACTTCTTGACGCGAAAATCCTCGTGCAGCAACTTGGCATAATCATGGCGCGAGTACCATCTCGAGTCCCAAGTCTCGATGACCCCAAGCCGAAAAACTTTCGGATGTGTTTTTTGACCCATTAGGCCTTAGCTCCTCTCACTAAGTTCATCGAGAACGATAGTGATGTGGCTGAGCCGCTTGCGAATGCGCGTGGCCCGTCCCTGCGCCCGCGGAGTAAATCGCTTCCACATCCCGCCCTCGTCTACCGCCACCCCTTTCACGTAAAGGCGATCGACGTCGACGCTTTGCGTGTTTTCGGCATTGGCCACGGCGGCGCGCAATGTTTTGGAGACAATCCCCGCCGAACGCTTGGGGATAAACTTCAATACGTTGAGCGCTTCCTCCACTCCTTTGCCCCGGATCTGATCCGCGACTAGGCGGACCTTTCGGGGCGATATCCTGACAAATCTCGTGATCGCGCGCGCTTCCATGATCTTGATAACTCAATCTTGTGAAGATTCCCCTCTCGAGCGGGTTCCTCATGAACGGTTTAAGTTTTAGGCCCTCCAACGGCTGGTCTCGCGGCGGTAGCGCCAGCCTCGCCTTTTCTATCCCCGGAATGAACAAAAAATGTTCGCGTGGGAGAGAACTCCCCGAGTTTGTGACCCACCATATTCTCTGTCACAAAGACGGGAATAAACTTTCTCCCGTTATGCACGCCAATCGTATGGCCAATCATCTCCGGCGTCACCGTGGAACGGCGTGACCACGTCCGGATGACTTGTTTTTGGCGCGATTCATTCATGGCTGTAATTTTCTTCACCAGATGTTCGTCAACAAAGGGGCCTTTTTTGATCGAACGTGCCATGATTACTTCGCCTTTCTCCCCTTCACAATATACTTGTCGCTGGAGCGATTCTTGCGCGTCTTGTATCCCTTGGTCGGCTTGCCCCACGGGGTCATCGGATGATTTCCTTTTGAGCGGCCCTCGCCACCGCCATGGGGATGATCCACCGGATTCTTGGCAATGCCTCGAGTCGTCGGCCGCCAACCGAGCCAGCGCATGCGGCCCGCCTTGCCCCAGGAGACGTTCTCTTGATCTGCATTGCCAACTTGACCCACGGTGGCACGACATTCAGCCAAAACATAGCGCAGCTCGCCGGAAGGAAGCTTGAGAAGTGCATACGAGCCTTCCTTCGCCATGAGCTGTACGCTGGAACCCGCGCTGCGAGCCAACTGGCCGCCTTTTCCGATCTTGAGCTCAACGTTGTGCACCATGGTTCCCACCGGGATAAACTTGAGCGGCATAGAGTTTCCCGGTCGAATGTCGACGTCGGCATCTCCCGCAAGTATCGAATCCCCAACGCTAACTCGGTCGGGAGCCAAGATGTAACGGCGCTCTCCGTCCGCATAGCAAAGAAGGGCGATGCGCGCCGAACGATTCGGATCATACGCAATGGCTTCAACTTTGGCGGGCACGTTTTTCTTATCGCGCTTAAAATCGATCAGACGATAGAGCCGCTTGTGTCCTCCACCTCGGTGATCTGCCGTGATTCGTCCTGTATTGTTGCGCCCACCGCTATGCTTCAGAGACTGGCGCAACCCTTTCTCGGGCTTCTTTGAGGTAACCTCCTCAAAAGTGAGCCCGGTTCGAAAGCGTATCCCCGCAGAAGTTGGGCGATAAGTCCTAATGGCCATTGTTTGCTCTCTTTATGCTCCCCCAAAAAAATCGATTCGGTCGCCTTCTCTCAGCGTCACATAGGCCTTCTTCCATTGCGGCCTCCGCCCCATGTTCCTGCCGACCCTTCGCACCTTCCCCAAGTAACGGGCCATTCGCACCTTAAGCACCTTGACTTTGAAAAGAGTCTCGACTGCTTTCTTCACCTCGATCTTGTTGGCATCCGCCCGCACCTTGAACAGCACTTGCTGTGTCGTTTCCGCGAGCAGCGAGCCCTTCTCCGAGATCAAGGGCGCCTGAATAATTTCCTGTGCCCCCTTCATGCCGCCAGCCTTTCTTCTAACCGCTTCAGGGCCCCTTCGGTCAATATCAGATGCTCGTACTGCAATAGATCATAGACGTTCAAGCCATCGACCCGAATCACTTTAACCTTCGGCAAATTCCGGGCGGAACGCTCGATTTTTTCCTCCGGCCCTGAAAGCACGATCAGGGCGCTGCTCACCTTGAGTTCCGCCAAAGCCTGGACCATGAGCTTCGTTTTGGCGCCGTCGAGATCTAGTTTGTCGACCACAATGATCTGACCGTCGCGATTTTTCAGGCTCAGAGCCGACACCAAAGCTTCTCGTCGTGCCTTGCGCGGCATGCGAAAATAGTAGTCCCGTGGCTGCGGGCCGAAAATCGTGCCCCCGCCGACCCATATCGGCGAGCGAATGCTTCCGGCACGCGCCCGCCCCGTGCCTTTCTGCCGCCACGGCTTCTTGCCTCCACCGCGCACAAGCCCTTTCGACTTTGTTGCCGCGGTCCCCGCGCGTCGGTTCCGCAACTGCATGACGACCATCTGGTGAAGTAAGTGCGGGCGTGTTTGGGCGCCGAAAATGTCTTCGTTGAGCTTGGGTTGGACTACGCGAACTTCCATAGCAACTATCCCTTTACCGCACGCCGCACAATGACGACCCCGTGCTTGGCCCCGGGCACAGATCCTCTGACTAATAAAAGATTCCCTTCGGGTTGAACGTCCACCACTTCCAGATTCTGAATCGAGATGCGCTCGCTTCCCCAATGGCCCGCCATCTTTTTACCTTTACGGACGCGCCCCGGAAAAGAACGGTTGCCGATCGATCCCCCATGACGGAAGTACTCGTGAGTACCGTGCGAACCAGGGAATCCGCCGAATGACCACCTCTTAATGACCCCTGTGAAACCGTGCCCCTTGGAAATCCCCGAGACGTCGATGAGATCACCCGCCTTGAACAGATCGCCAACCCGGATCTCTTGACCCACTTGGTACGATGATACGTCTTCCAAGCGAAACTCTCTCAGGATTTCAAATGCTCCCTTTCCGGCCTTGGCCATGTGACCCTGCAGCGGCTTGTTGACACGCTGGGTTTTCCTGCTGCCGAAGCCAACCTGCAGGGCACTGTAGCCATCTTTTGCCGCCTCTTTCTTTTGCACGACGATACAGGGTCCCGTCTGAATGACGGTCACGGGAACCACATTGCCGTCGGCATTGTAAAATTGCGTCATCCCAACTTTTTTCCCGATAAGCCCGGTCATAAGATCACCTTGCCGAAGGTCGCCGCCCTTGCCACTGGGTCATCCGCCCTACTGAAGCTTAATTTCGACATCTACGCCTGCCGCGATGTCAAGCTTACCCAGTGCGTCGATAGTTTGCTGGGTCGGCTCCAAAATATCGAGCAACCGCTTGTGTGTCCGGATCTCGTATTGATCTCTCGACTTCTTGTCAACATGCGGCGACCGGTTCACCGTATAGCGTTCGATACGCGTCGGTAGCGGAATCGGACCCGCAACCCGCCCTCCGGTACGTTTCACGGTTTCCACGATCTCACCCACCGATTGATCGAGCACGCGATGGTCGTAAGCCTTCAGGCGAATCCTAATTTTCTCGTTCATAGGTTTTTGTTCGCTTCGCCATCAAATTTGGCAATGATACCCTCCGCCACGTTCGTGGGCACGGGCTCGTAATGAGAAAACTGCATTGTATAGGTGGCTCTTCCTTGGGTCATGGAGCGGAGATCCGTGGCATAACCGAACATCTGTGCGAGCGGCACGCGCGCCTCGATCGCCTGAGCGGCCGGACGGGTTTCCATACCCAGGACTTTTCCACGGCGCGAGCTGAGATCTCCGATCACATCACCCATAAAATCTTCCGGCACTACAACCTCGACCGACATGATGGGCTCGAGAAGAACGGGGTTGGCCTTTCGCGCCCCTTCCTTAAAGGCCATCGAGCCAGCGATTTTGAATGCGATTTCCGAGGAGTCCACGTCGTGATAGCTGCCATCGAGGAGCGCAACCTTCACGTCAACCATGGGATACCCCGCAAGCGGCCCGTTTTCAGTGGCCTCGCGCACGCCTTTTTCCACCGCCGGAATGTATTCCCGCGGAATCGCGCCGCCCTTGACTGCATCGACAAACTCAAACCCCGCTCCCGGGTCCCGCGGCTCTATCCTGAGCCACACATCCCCGTATTGCCCTCGGCCGCCTGTCTGTCGGATGAATCTGCCTTGTTGTTCCACTGCTTTGCGAATCGTCTCCTTGTACGCTACCTGAGGCTTTCCAACGTTGGCTCCGACATTGAACTCGCGCAGCAACCGATCCACGATAATCTCCAGGTGAAGCTCGCCCATTCCTGAAATGATCGTCTGCCCAGTCTCCTCGTCCGTACGAACCCTGAACGACGGATCTTCGGTCGCCAATTTCTGCAATGAAATACCTAGCTTTTCTTGATCCGCCTTGCTCTTCGGCTCGATGGCGATTGAAATTACAGGTTCCGGAAACTCAATTGATTCTAAAATTATGGGGTGGTTCTCATCGCAGAGCGTGTCTCCGGTAGTGGCCGTCCTCAGCCCTACCGCAGCGGCGATATCACCGGCGTAAACCTCCTTGATCTCCTCTCGCTTGTTGGCATGCATTTTAAGCAAACGCCCGATTCTTTCCCGCTTAGCCTTGGTTGGGTTGAACACGCTCGAACCGGAAGCCAACGAACCCGAGTAGACCCTAAAAAAGCTCAAAGTGCCAACAAACGGATCCGTCATGATCTTAAACGCAAGAGCCGAAAACGGCGCATCGTCTTTCGCCGGGCGTTCGGCCGGAAGTTGCGAATTCAAGTCGACGCCCTTTACCGGCGGAATATCTAGCGGCGACGGCAAATACTCGACGACAGCATCCAACAAAGGCTGGACACCCTTGTTTCGGAAAGCCGAACCGCACAGAACCGGGACAATCTTGAGGCTAAGGGCCGCTCGCCTGATGGCCCCGCGCAGCTCGCGCTCGTTGATTTCTTTCCCTTCGAGGTACTTCTCCATGATCGCTTCGTCCGAGTCCGCCGCAGCCTCAAGAAGTCTCTCGCGATACTCCTCCGCCTGAGTCATCATGTCAGCCGGAATGGGTTCTTCGCGAAACTTCGCGCCCAGGCTTTCTTCCACCCAAACCACGGCTTTCATACCAACCAAGTCGATGATGCCGGCGAAACGATCTTCTGCGCCAATTGGCAATTGCACGGGTGTCGGACGCGCGCCGAGACGGTCCTGGATCATTTGTACGACGCGAAAAAAATCAGCACCGAGCCGATCCATCTTATTAATAAAGGCGATTCGTGGAACGCGATATTTGTCCGCCTGGCGCCAAACAGTTTCCGTTTGCGGCTCGACGCCGCCAACCGAACAAAAAACCGCAACGGCACCGTCCAAAACCCTCAACGAGCGCTCCACTTCGATCGTGAAATCGACATGGCCCGGCGTATCGATGATGTTGACGCGGTGGTCTCGCCAGAAGCAAGTCGTCGCCGCTGAGGTAATGGTAATGCCCCGCTCCTGCTCCTGGACCATCCAGTCCATGGTCGCAGTACCCTCATGAACCTCGCCGATCTTGTAATTGATGCCGGTGTAATACAAGATCCGCTCGGTCGTAGTGGTCTTACCGGCATCGATATGAGCCATGATGCCGATGTTGCGGGTCTTATCAAGTGGAACGACTCTAGCCATCTGTCAACGTCGGAAAAAAGGAGGCGGGTCAACCGCCTCCTTTTTCCTGTAGCCATCCAATCTTAATTTACCACCGATAATGGGCAAAGGCCCGATTGGCCTCCGCCATCCGGTGGGTGTCTTCTTTCTTTTTGATCGCGGTGCCGCGATTATTGGCAGCATCGATCAGTTCGCCTGCCAGCTTCTCCTCCATGGATTTTTCGCCCCGTGCTCGCGCCGATTGGATCAACCAGCGCATACTCAGAGATATTCGGCGTTGGGGACGTACCTCAACAGGGACCTGATAGGTTGCCCCACCGACTCTTCGGGAACGAACCTCCACAGCGGGGCGAATGTTCTCAATGGCCCTCTTAAATACGCCAAGTGAATCTTCCTTTGTCTTGGCTGCTACGATATCAAGGGAGCGATAGAAGATCGACTCGGCAACGCTCTTCTTGCCCCGATTCATGATTGTGTTCACGAATTTCGCTACGAGTTTGTCTCCGTATTTCGGATCCGGGAGACTTTCTCTTTTTCTTACTTCGCCTTTGCGTGGCATATCAATCTACTTCGGCTTCTTCGCTCCATATTTAGAGCGCCCTTGCCTTCGTTCCTGCACACCGATCGAGTCCAATGTCCCGCGAATAATGTGGTAACGAACCCCAGGTAAATCCTTCACCCGACCCCCGCGAATCAGTACCACGGAGTGTTCCTGCAAATTATGCCCTACCCCGGGGATGTAAGATGTAACCTCGATCCCGTTGGTCAAGCGCACACGAGCCACTTTGCGCAATGCCGAATTCGGCTTTTTGGGTGTCGAAGTGTAAACCCGGGTGCAGACCCCTCGCTTCTGCGGACACCCCTGCAACGCGGGCGCCGTGTTTTTGCGTTGTTGTTTCTCCCTGCTCTCACGGACTAACTGATTAATTGTAGGCATATCCCTGTTAGGCCACCAACCCAATGTCCATAATAATTAGAGTTTTCTCGAAATCCCCTAGAAAATCATTTTTTCTAGCAAATCTATTCACGATTGTCAAAACGTCACGCCTCTCCCGCCTGCAAGATCTCTTCCCCGATGTCATCCAGTTCATCGATTTCGATATCCGCTTTGCTGTACCTGCCCGACCCCGTTCCGGCGGGGATGAGTCTTCCCATGATTACGTTCTCCTTAAGCCCGCACAGCAAATCGATTTTTCCGTGAATCGCTGCCTCCGTGAGAACCTTCGTGGTCTCCTGGAATGAAGCGGCAGAAATGAAACTTTCAGTCGAAAGGGACGCTTTCGTTATACCCAGAAGTAGCGGTTCTGCGACGGCAGGCTTACCATTATCTCCAATGACTCGCTGGTTCTCCTCCTCGAAGCGCCACTTTTCAACTTGGTCGCCCAACAAGAAATCGGTGTCCCCGACTTCCTTGATTCTCACACGCCGCAACATCTGGCGGACGATGACTTCTATATGTTTGTCGTTAATCCGCACGCCTTGAAGCCGATAGATTTCTTGGACTTCGTCGACAAGATACTTGGCGAGGGCCTTTTCCCCCAAGATGTTCAGGATATCGTGTGGATTCGAAGAACCATCCATGAGGGCCTCACCGGCGCGAATCCGATCCCCTTCATGCACGCTAATATGTTTGCCCTTGGGAATCAGGTACTCTCGGGGCTCTCCCACCTCCGGCACGATGACGACCTTGCGCTTCCCCTTGGTATCTTTGCCAAAAGAGACGACTCCGTCGATTTCACTGATCACCGCAAACTCTTTGGGCTTGCGCGCTTCAAACAACTCGGCGACACGGGGTAAACCGCCCGTGATGTCTTTGGTCTTGGTCGTTTCCCTCGGAATCTTCGCCAAAACATCTCCGGCGTACACCGTCATGCCTTCCTGAACGTTAATATGCGCACCGACGGGCAAGAGGTATCGCGCCTCAGAAGTCGCTGACAGACGAGCCGTATGACCGCCTTCGTCTTTGATGGAGATCCGCGGTCGCTTTTCCATATCCTTCGAGTCAGTGATGACCTTGGTGGAGAGCCCCGTTCGCTCGTCCACCTTCTCTTCCATGGTGACGCCCTCCACGACATCACCGAATTTAATGACTCCGCTGACTTCGGTCAAAATCGGAATGGTGTAGGGGTCCCATTCGGCCAGAAGCTCGCCAGACTTGATCTTGTCACCATCTTTTTTCTTCAGTTTGGCGCCATAGACAACCGGGTAGCGTTCGCGCTCGCGCTCTCTCCCTTTCTCACCCTCGGGATAGTCCACGACGGCAATCTCCCCGTTACGATTCATCACCACCAGATCTCCATCTTTATTCCTCACCGTGCTCACATTGAGGAATTTGACGTGACCTTCATTGCGCGATTCCAGAGTCGTCTGTTCCGCCCGCCGGCTCGCCGTCCCACCGATATGGAACGTCCGCATCGTGAGCTGCGTGCCGGGTTCGCCAATGGATTGTGCCGCGATAACGCCAATGGCCTCTCCCAAATTAACCAT
>JBFJNS010000012.1:0-16204 GCA_041618055.1 Binatia bacterium | reverse complement strand
GACGGGCCCGCGCCGCCATATTGTTCTCCTATCCGTTCATTGAATTGGGCGAAGAGTCTCAGCTACGGGCAAGACGAGCAAAGCATATGCCAGCAGCTTTGCACTACTAAATACGACAGTTTTTTCTTGTAACTAGGAAATGTTAATTGACAAATTCCGATACATCGGAATAAGTGGGCGTGATTTGCTCGGCTTTCATCATACAATTCGGGCGCGATTACCTGGCACTTATATTGCGACTTTTAACACTATTTTTCCCCCAGGGAGTTCCTAATGACAAATCTCGAGAAGGTGATTTCTCGATATCGTGAGCCTTTGGAAACATACCCGCTCGACTTGATGGTGGAGTGGAAGAAGAATCATCCTTCGAGGAAGCTGATCGGTTGTTATCCGGTCTATACACCGGCTGAACTCATCCATGCCGGTGGAATGATACCAGTGGGTGTTATCGGTGGAGGCAATCGGTTGGAGATTGCACATGCGGACTCGCGTTTTCAATCTTTCGTTTGCTCCATCGTTAAGAGCACCCTGGAGCTGGGAATGGTCGGGAGACTCGACTTCCTCGATGGAATCGTGTTCCATTCGATTTGCGACCCGGCAAGGAATTTGGGGAGCGTTTTCAAGCGCAACTTTCCCCGTTTGATGGTGGAATACATCCACTTCCCGCAAAATATGACATCGCGCCATACGGTGGATTACCTGACGGCCGAATACCGCAGGCTCAAGACAAGTTACGAGCAAGTGGCGGGGCGACCCATAACTGACGATGATATCCGGCAAAGCTTAAGCGTCTACAACCAGCAGAGAAAACTGCTTCGAGAGCTCTATGCGATTCGTGCCGAAAAGCCACAGAATCTCTCTACGGTGGAGAGCTACATCCTGACCCGGATCGGCACGATATTACCGGCGGAGGAACACATTGCGATCCTTGAAGAGTCGCTCGGCGAGATTCGGCAAAGAAACGAGAAACCGAAAGACCGCATCAAGGTCGTGCTCGAAGGCTCGTTCTGCGAGCAGCCCCCCCTCGAACTCATTGAAGGGTTGGAAGCTGCAGGCTGCTACATCCTGGACGACGACTTCCTGGTGGGTTATCGCTTTTTCACACAAGACGTGCCGCTGGAAGGCGACCCCATACGCAACCTGGCGGAAAGCTATATTAATCGCAGCGTTTTCTCGGGTGTCAAACACGACTCTCGAGAGCCAAAATCAAAGCACTTGATCGACAGGTTCAAAGAAACCGGGGCGGCTGCCGTCATGATTCTGGCGGCCAAGTTTTGTGAGCCCGCCCTGTTCGACTATGCTCTTTACAAGAGGGCGCTGGAGACGGCGGGTATTCCTCACCTTTACCTCGAGTTCGAAGAGAAAATGTGGATCTTTGACAAGGCAAGGTCCGAGGTCGAAACTTTTGTCGAGTCAATGCTCTTCGATTAGGAGAATTTAATGGCACAAACAGGCACAGCCGAAAAAACTCAGTATCAAGGTCAGATGCATCTCCTGCAAAAGGAGATTATGGGGCGTTACTTTGAGCGCCTCACGCGCGCCGCCGAGCAGGGTGACGGCAAGGCCGTTTACATGCTCATTAGCGGTAACCCCGTGGAACTCGTGCACGCCTTCGACATGATCCCGGTTTATCCCGAAATCAACGCCTTACAACTGGCGGTCAAAAAGGTTGCTTTACCGTTTATTCAAAAAGCCGAAGAGATCGGTTACTCGATGGACAACTGCGCCTATGTGAAAGCCGACGTGGGCATGTTTTTGGGCGATCGAAAAACTCCCTTCGCGACGATTCCGCTCCCTTCGCTGATCCTATGCAATTACGTCGGCTGCAATGTTTATTTGCAGTGGTTCGAACACCTGGCCGAAAATTGCAACGGCGAAATTTACAATCTGGATGTTCCATTCCTGCGCGAACCATCGGGCGTCCCCTCGCAACAAGACGTCGAGTACGTGGTACGCCAACTTGAGGAGGTCATTGAAGCCTGCGAGCGCCTTACCGGGAAGAAACTCGACTGGGCCAAGTTCCGGAAAATCGTCGCGCTTTCCGGCGAGACCGGTGAGCTCTGGTCGAAGATCAAAGCGCTCACTAAGAACGTTCCGTCGCCGTATGATGCCTATTTCGATTCGGTCACCATGATGGCGCCGCTCTATTGCCTGCGGGGGACCGAAGACGGGCTGCGGTTTTTCGAAACCGCTCTCACGGAGATGGAAGAAAAAGTGCGCATGGGAACCGGGCCGCTGCCGGAAGAACGCTTTCGCTTTGTTATCGAAGGGCCGCCCCCGTGGCCGTATCTAAAGACGTTTCGCGATATGTTTTCCAAATGGGGCGCCGTCGCAGTGGCATCCACCTATTCCACCGTCGGTGGCTTATGGGAGTTCGGCTTCAAGCACGATGCCAACCGGCCATTGGAATCGATTGCCCAGCACATGCTTCAATGGAACGTGACCAATCGTAACTTCCTGCAGCGATACGAGCAAATCAAGCGCTATGTCAATGAGTGGTCGGCGAATGCGCTGGTGATCCACTCGGTAAAAAGCTGCCGGCTCTTTTCTGCCGGACAAGGGGACATGCGGGAGTATTTTACCAAGGAGCTTGATCTGCCCACGCTCCTGATCGAGTCCGACATCGAAGACCCGCGTTACTTTTCCGAAGCCCAGCTCAAGAACCGAATCGACGCGTTCTTTGAGTCCTTGGAGCACAAGAAACTGGTTCGTGGAGGGACGGCATGATTTACACCGCGGGTATCGACGTCGGATCGACCCAAACGAAAGGTATTATTATCAACCAAGATCAGGAGATCGTCGCGCGCGCTCTGATCATGACCGGCGCGAATGTCACCCGCGCCGGCGAGAACTGCTTCAACGAATCTTTGAAGCTCGCGGGCATCCAGCGCGAGCAGGTCGTTTACGTTGTCGGTACCGGCTACGGCCGGTATAAAGTTACTTTCGGCGACGCGCAAATCACCGAGATCAGCTGCCACGCGCGCGGCGCTTATTATCTCTTTCCCAAGACCAAAACCGTCATCGATATGGGGGGGCAGGATGCCAAAGGAATTCGAGTCGGCGAGGGAGGAGAGGTAAAAGACTTTGTCATGAACGACAAATGCGCGGCCGGTACGGGGAGATTTTTAGGCAGCGCCGCAGAGGCCCTCCTTCTCGATCTGGACGACATCGGCCCCATCGCGATGAAGGCGAAAAACCCGGTTCGACTCACGACGGTGTGCACCGTCTTCGTCGAATCCGATATCATGTCGTATCTGGCTCAAAACAAGAAAGTGGAAGACATTCTCGGCGGTGTTCACAGCGCCATCGCCGCGCGCACCATCTCACTCGTGCGCCGGGTCGGGATCGAACCGGAAGTGACTTTCACCGGAGGGGTTTCGCGCAATATTGGGATGGTCAAAGCTTTAGAAGAAAGGCTGCAAATGAAGCTCAACGTGAGCCCGGACTCGCACTACGTCGGTGCTCTGGGTGCTAGTTTATTTGCTCTCGAAAGAGCCACCGCTAAGGCGAATCAGGGCAAGCCTGAGACGGCGGGGGCTGGGACATCGACGGCGCTACATTAAGGGTTATTAACCGCACCGAGGAGGATTAATGGTTTTCGTCGCGGGTATTGATATAGGAGCCAAAACCACCAAAGCAATCATCTTGGACGACAAACGGCAAATTCGCGGGCAGAGTTCGATACGAACAAAACCCGACTTCCCTGTGATTGCCAAGGAGGCTTTGGACGGCGCATTGCAGCAGGCAACCCTTAAACAAGATGACCTCAGTTACATCGCGACTACCGGCTTCGGTCGTTATAATGTTCCGTTTCGCGACCTGCAAATCACGGACATTACCTGTGTCGCCGTTGGCGCCGTTTTTCTCTTTCCCAGGACCCACACGGTGCTCGACATTGGGGCTCAGAGCACGAGGGCCATCCGAGTCTCAAACGTCGGCAAGGTCATGGAGTTTCGTACCAACGACAAGTGCGCGGCGGGCGCCGGAGGATTTATCGAGCGCGCGGCCAAGTATCTCGAAGTGCAGATGGATGAGGTGGGCCAACTCTCGCTTGACGCTGCTCAGCCCAAGACCATCAGCAGCGTCTGCGCCGTTTTGGCCGAATCTGAGATCATCAACCACGTCTCTTCTGGAGAGTCGGTGGAAAATATCCTCCGTGGCGTCCACAATTCCCTCGCCTCGCGGGCATTGGCCCTGATGAAGCGGGCTGGATTGGATGACGAGGTGACGTTTGTCGGCGGTGTTGCTCGGCAGAAGGGCATGGTGAAAGCGCTAGCAGACACGATCAAGAGAAAAGTCAACGTGAGCGACGAGCCCGACATGGTGGGCGCATTGGGGGCGGCGCTCTTGGCGCTAAAGCGATTGGAGAAACTGCGCGAAAGCGCAAAACAGGATGCCAGTAAAGAGGAGGCTAGAGTAGCGTGATGAAATTACAAGGAAAAGCAGCGTTGGTCGCGGGAGGGGGAGGCGGCATCGGGCGAGCCGTCGCACTTGCCTTGGCGGGTGCCGGTGCGAAGACGGCGGTCGCCGATATCGCCCAGGATAATGCGGAAAAAGTTCGGGGCGAAATACAGGCCCTGGGCGTCGAGGGAATGGCTTGCCCGGTGGATTTAACAAAAAAGGCTGACGTAGATCGCATGGTGAGCTCGGTGATCGGCCGGCTCGGTCAGATCGATATACTCGTGAATTGCCAGGGCTGGGACCGTCTGGAGCCCTTTGTTGAAAGCAACGAGGAGACTTGGGAGAAGCTGTTGGCCATCAACTTCAAGTCCGTTCTCTACACCAGCAAAGCCGTGCTGCCGCACATGATCTCTAAAGGCGGGGGGAAAGTGATTAACATCGCCTCCGACGCGGGTCGGGTGGGATCGAGCTGGGAGGCGGTTTATGCGGGGTCCAAGGGCGCTGTGATTGCTTTCTCCAAGACCATTGCCCGGGAGGTGGCCAGGTACAAAATCAACGTCAATGTCGTGGCCCCGGGACTGACCGAGACGCCGCTACTCGATGCGGTTAGAAGCCAATCGGAAACAACCGCGAAAATCATCGATGCCGTCACCAAAGCAACTCCATTTCGGCGCGTAGCCAAACCAGAGGAGGTTGCGGAAGCGGTTTTGTTTTTCGCTTCCCCTGGGGCGGAGTTCATTACTGGCCAGACGCTCAGCGTGAGCGGTGGTCTGACTATGGTGTAGTTCGATTCGAAAAGGGCGTTGTTGCGGAATGATAACGGTTTAACGTCTCGAACTCTAAATTGAGGTGTTTGCCCAAACCTTAGGCGGTAACACTAGGAACTATGAAGGATACAGAGCACATTTTGCCGTCGCTGAACCAGCGCAAGAATTTCGTCGTTGATGGCCAACTCGTAGAGATGCGGGATCGTGCAGACCTGGGGGCGCATAGAGCCCAGGCGCCAGCGACGACTTCAAAGAAAGCCCTTCTCTCACCGCCGGAATTCCTTACGATCGAGGAGTTGGCCCGGACGCCAATCGACGGCATCGATACCCCACGATTGCTAAGCGATATGGCAGATTTGGGTCCGCAGGCGCGGCTATTCGTTTACCGCCCTGAAGGGAAAGTTGTCCGTTACCAGATTTTTGAAGATCCGCGCATTTGCCCAGAGGTCAATCGCGGCGCGGTGATCGAGAACCTGCAAGAAAAACCGAAGGATGTCAGCGGCTGGCGCACGCATGATTTTTTCATCGACGTCAAAGGATGTCTTGGGGACGAATGCGGCAGGTGTGCCGTGGTGTGTCCGGAGAATGCGATACACCTGATGGGCAAGGGAAAAGGAAGCTTTCACGAAATCGACCCGCTAGCCTGCAAAGGCTGCTTTATCTGCTGGGTCGAATGCGTCCGCTCCGCAGCAGATTGCATTCTGGTTGACGGCAAAACGTTCGACCCGGGCATGCGGGCAAAGCATTTCGGCGAATAAACAAGAAGAGCTAAAGGGCTCCCGTCGGAATGCCCTTTATTTACGGTTTCTATTTGAACTCAAGGAGGTCATTGCGTGGCGATCGTACTGGCCGGTAACGGCGCGGCAGCATGGGGCTTCAGGCTATCCAGGGTCCAGTGTTATCCCTACTATCCAATTACTCCCTCCACGGCCTGTTCCCAACAGATTTCTCGCTGGGTTCATGACGGCGTAGTGGATGCGGTAACGATCAACGCCGAATCCGAACATAGCGCGGCCAGCCAGATCATCGCATCAGGCAAAAGCGTTCGAGCCGGTACGGCGACCTCTTCCAAGGGGCTCCTTTACATGATCGAAGTCCTTGAGAATGCTTCCGGGGGCGGAATTCCCTGTGGCCTTTTTTTGGGCAATCGGGCAACCGGAGCACCGATCAATATTTGGGCGGACAACACTGACGCCTATGCCATGCGCGACAGCGGGCTGATCCAGATCTTCGCCGCCGATGGCCAGGAAACCTTGGACAGCATTATCCAGGGCTACCGCATCGCTGAAGATTTGAGCGTCCGGCTGCCTTTTGCCGTTAACCTGCGGGGGTTTACGGGCACGCACGCTTATGAGGGCGTCGAACCCCCCGATCAAAAGGAGGTAGACCGCTATCTGCCGCCCTATATTCCTTTCTACCCTTTATTCGCTTCCGAAAAGCCGGTGACCTATGGCGCAATGTTGTCGGCCTATCCCTATCGTCGGCACAAAAGGAATCAAATGGAGACTCTCCGCAACGCCACGGAGGTTACTGCTAAGGCAGGAAAGGAATTCGGCCAGAGGTTCGGACGCTTCTATGGCCACTTTGAGTGGATCGGGGACGAGAAGGCGGATCTGGTCGTGGCCTTGCTGGGCGAGTCATCCTGCGCCGGTGAGGTCGTTACACGCCACCTGCAAGGGAAAAACGGAATACGGGGCGTTGCGCTCCTTAAGATCCGCCTCTTCTCTCCTTTCCCCGCCAAGGAAATCGCCCAGACTCTGCACCGGGCGGGGACAAAAGCGGTCGTTGTGCTCGACGAGGGGCTTCAGCATGGTGCTGTTCTCCCCCCCCTGGCGCAAAGGATGAGCACTGCGATTCACCTCCACCTGGGATCGGACGGCCCGAGGGTTGTAAGCGTCATTGGCGGCCTCGGGGGCAGTGAGGTGCGCCAAGAGCATTTTCAACTCATGTTCAACCTCGCCGACAACATTGCCGAGGGAAAACCGTATCGCCCGGAGCCGTATTGGCTCGACATTGAAGAGGACCCGATTTTTGTCGTTCAGGAGAATGAGGTCAATCCGAAGCTGTGGAAAAGATGGGGCAAGATCTGGAAGAAGCATCACCTCAAGGAGAAATTCTGTGCGCCAATTCCACCGGACACGCACGAGATCAGGATCTATAGCCGGGCGGGGCAAGGCGCAATTACTTCCGCGGTCGGATTTACCGGGGCAGGGATCGAACATAAATTCCAGCTTTTGACCGTGCCGGCCTTCGGCTCGGAGCGCCGCGGCGCCATTATTACCACCGACACTTTGCTCAACTTCCACAAAGAGCGGAAAATTCGCTCGTTTAATCGGGCGTGGGATGTGGTGATCTTATACGACGACACGATTCTTCATTCGCCGGAGCACCGCGTTTTGGACGGTCTCAAGGACGGCGGTGTGCTGCTCGTCAATTCCTCTCACATGGGGGTGAAGAAGATTCGGCAGATCCTTGACGCGAGCGAAGAGCGGGTCAAGATCTTTACCGTACCCGGCGACAACATCGCCCAAAAACTTGGACTCAAACATATGAACATGCCCATGTTAGGGGCTCTGCACAAGGTCTATGACAAAGTTCCGTTCGAGGCGGCCCTCAGCTACTACGAACGGAACGTTCCCAGGCCGAGAGAGGCAAGTCTGGAGGCGATTCGACAGGGCTACGCCGAAACCGGAATTAAAGAGGTACAACGGGTGAAGAAAACGAGTGCTCTTGCTGTCAGTCAGGAATTTCTGGATTGGCGCCCCGAAGATCATTCCCACGAAAGCTGGCCTTCCGCCTTGGAAGAGGTCCAGCTCGGATGAGGCACGCAAATGTATAAGGTTCTATTCAATCGTTCTATCGGTCCTAGTCCTTATAGTCTCCTCCTGCCGGAACCTGTCCGGGACGTAGGCGACTACGGCGCCATTCCGACCACCGGCTTAATGTCGGGGCATCAAGGGTGCACCGGCTGCGGGATGGTAACCGGCACAAACCAGGTGTTGCGCGCATTGAAGCTTATGGACAAGCATGTAGTCGCAAGTATCGGGACGGGCTGTAACGAGGTCATTACCACGCAGAACACTTCGTGCTGGGGAGACGTCTCAGTCGATCACAACAACTTCCCCAATACCGGTGCGACGCTGAGCGGGAATATCGCCGCACTGAGGGCACTTGTCCAGGCGGGGGCCGTCTCGTCGGACTCGGTCGTAAACATTGGCATCGCCGGGGACGGGGGCACGTACGACATCGGCCTTCAAGCCCTGCTCGCCTGGATTGCACGGGGCGAAAACGGCGTCTACGTTTGCCTCAACAACCAGGCTTACATGAATACCGGCATCCAGGGCTCCGGTGCCACGCCTTTCGGCACCAACACAACGACCACCCCATTCGGGAAAGTGGTCCGGGGAAATCAGCGCACGCAACAATCTCTCCTAGAACTTGCCCTCGCGGCCGGTGCCTCATACGTAGCTTCTGCTTGTCCTCTGCTGCACCGGGATTTGATGATCAAGGCGCAAAAGGCCGCAGCTATCGAGGGGCCTTGCGTGCTCGAGATCTACTCGGTCTGTCCAGAGGGTTGGAAGAGTGATACGGATGTCTTCCACGAAATCACCGGTCTGGCGCTCGATACGCGCTCGTGGATTCTTTGCGAGGCGGAGCGCGAGCAGCGCAGCAATACCGTTCTCTTCACATTGAATTATCTGCCGAAGAGATTTTTGCCCATCTCGGAATACCTCAAGATGCAGGAGCGTTTCGCCGGCATGCGAGGTTTTCCGGAAATGGTTCAGCACGCGCAGGAGATAATAGACGCGAGGTGGTCTTTCTGGCACCCCGTGCTAGAGGCCAACGGCATCGACGACAAAAAGGAGGGGGAAGCCTTTGCAACCTGATCTTACCGTGCGCATTGCCGGCGAATCCGGCGAGGGAGTCATTACGATCGGCGAGACTCTATGTAAAATCTCCGCGAGAGAGGGAATCAATATCGTGACCTTTCGCACCTTTCCGGCCGAAATCAAGGGCGGGGCCTGTATGATCCAGGTGCGATTGAGCGAAACTCCGATCCCCTATCACGGCGAGAAGGTCGATCTGCTCGTTTGCCTCAATCAGTTGGCTTTGGATGAAAACCTGAGGGATCTCAAAGAGGACGGGGTTCTCGTCTGTGAGTCGGAATGCGACCTGGAGGACGAGCAGCCGCGGCGCACCGTTTACAAGGCGCCCTTTGATCGAATTGCGACACGGGAGATCGGCAGCCGGATTACCAAGAATATCGTCGTCCTCGGGACGCTTTCCTATATCATGGGCCTGTCGAAAGAGATTGTCGAAGGGTTTATCACCGAGAAGTTTGCGCGCAAAGGGAAAGCTGTCCTCGACCATAATATGGACGCCCTGCAAAGGGGCATCAACTATGCAGCGCAGCATTTCACCAGAGAAACTCCCTATCAACTTCCTCAAGGGAGCGTGCACAAGAAGCTCCTGATGACCGGAAACGAAGCAATTGCGCTGGGGGCTACGGCTGCGGGGATGAGATACTTCTTCGGTTATCCGATCACGCCGGCGTCAGAGATTATGGAATGGCTCGCCGTGAATCTGCCGAAGGTGGGAGGAACCGTCCTTCAGACCGAAGACGAAATCTCGGCCGTCTGCAGTGTTGCCGGGGCCTCGTGGGCGGGAGGGGTGAGCATGACTTCGACCTCTGGTCCAGGCCTGGCGCTCATGTCCGAGACCATCGGGCTGCTCTCGATGGCGGAGATCCCGGCGGTAATCGTCGACTCACAGCGAGGCGGTCCGAGTACGGGAATGCCAACCAAAACAGAACAATCGGATCTCCTGATCGCGCTTTACGGTTCTCACGGTGACTCCACAAGAGTCGTCATGGCGCCCATATCTGTTTCCGATTGCTTTCAAGTCACCGCCACGGCATTCGCCATCGCAGAAAAATATCAGCTGCCGGTCATCGTGTTGGTGGACCAGGCCTTGTCGGCGCGCTTGGAGACGGTGGATCGGCAAATCCTAGACAAGATCCCAAAGTTCTCTCGACTTTGCGTCATCCCAAGAGAAGACGGTCACTACGCCCGCTATCAATTGTCGGGGTTCGATGTGTCGCCCATAGCTCTGCCGGGCACGGCAGGGGGAGAACATATGGTGACCGGCATGGAGCACGACGCATTTGGCAATTTTGCTTGCGACGAAGAGACGCACACGGCTATGACGGTCAAACGGTTCGGCAAACTGAATTCGATCGAAACAGACCCTCTCATGTCGGAGATGTGCCTGCGGTTGGGCGATGAAAATGCCGAGATCGGGATCGTCACCTGGGGTTCGTCAGGCGGACCGGTCATGGAAGCTCTAACCCTAGCCCAAGGTATGGGGATTGCCGCTCAGGCAATCATCCCCAAAATCTTGAATCCCCTGCCTCATAAAGAACTCAGGGCCTTTCTGGGTAAAGTCAAACGGATCATCGTCCCGGAGCTCAACTTCGTGGGCCAATTCGCATCCGTCCTGAGGTCCACCTATCGTGTCCCGACCATGAGTTTGACCAAGGTTAAGGGCGTCCCCCTGGATCCGAGTGAGATCGTCGAAAAAATCGTCGAGGCTGCGTCATCTTTAAGCGTCAGGAGCGTGAAACTTTATGGAAGAGCTGGCTGAATCTTGTAGCTATCTGAGCGGCGTCAGCCCGGTGTGGTGCCCGGGCTGTGGGTACTACGGCATCTTGGGGGCACTGGTGGAGAGTTTTTCCGACCTTCAGCTGCCTACCAAGGACTTGGCTCTGGTATCGGGGATCGGCTGCTCGAGCCGTCTGCCCTATTTCGTCAAGGCGTATGGCTTCCATAGCATCCACGGCCGTGGCCTACCCATCGCTCAGGGGGTAAAGGCCGCCAACCCCAGTCTGACGGTGGTGGCGGTAGGTGGAGACGGAGACGGTCTGGCCATTGGAGGCGGGCATTTCCCTCATGTGGCGCGCAACAACGTGGATATTACCTACCTGCTTTTCAATAACGCCATTTACGGCATGACGAAGGGACAGTTTTCCCCGACCACGAGCCTTTATCCGATTACCAAAACTTCGCCGTTCGGACTTGCCGGAGAGTCGGTCAATCCTTCGGCCTTGGCCATTGTTTACGGAGCGACTTTCGTGGCCCGTGGCTTCTCGGTCAAGAAAGAGCAGTTGCGTGATCTCATCAACCAGGGCATACGACACCGGGGCTTCGCTTTTATCGAAGTACTCTCCAGTTGCTCGTCTTTCAATACGACTGACATGAATGTCGCCCGCATCATTAAGAACCTTGCGGAGGTTCCCGCAACCCATGATCCTCAAGATGGCTTGGCGGCCATGAAGCTGGCCACGGACAAGGAAAAGATTTATCTGGGGGTTTTGGTCCGCGATCAGCGGCCAACACTGGACGATAAGTTCAACGACGCGCGCCTGAAGACTAAAGCAAAGGGGCAAGACACGGTCGAGAACCTTTTAGAACAATTCGCTTAGTTGTCACCAGGAGAGATGTCCATGCCGCAAAGCCTCAAGTTTCAAAAGACGGACGGTATCGCCACGATCGAGCTTGACCGCCCGCAGAAAAAGAATTCCCTCAATGCCGATCTGCGGCTTGAGCTCGAAGCGTGTTTGGCGGAATTGGCGCGGGACCGGAGTGTGAAAGTCGTCATTATCACGGGCGGTGAGGAGGTTTTCTGCGCCGGGGCGGACATCAGCGAGATCCAAGGCACGAGCACGGGCGAAGCCGCTTACGATCATGCGCGGGAATTCCAGCTTTTGTTCGACAAGGTTGAAGCGTTGCCCCAGCCGGTCATTGCCGCAGTATCGGGGTATGCGCTCGGCGGTGGTTGTGAACTTGCACTGGCCTGCGATTTTCGCTTGGCGTCGAATACTGCCCGTTTCGGGTTGCCCGAAATAAAAATCGGCGCCTTTCCCGGGGGTGGCGGCACGCAAAGATTACCGCGCCTCGTTGGTGCCGCCAAAGCAAAAGAAATGATCTTACTCGGCGACCCCATTACTGCGGAGGAAGCTCTCGCCATGGGTCTGGTCTCGAAAGTGACACCGAAAGAGAAACTTATGGACGAGGTTAACAGCTTCGCCGCAAAGCTGGCCGCCCTTCCCCGCTTGGCAATGCAGGCATCGAAAATGTTGATCAATCGAAGTCTGGAATTGGACCTGCCGCTCGGACTGGAGCTGGAAGCCAGAGCATTCGGAGCCCTCGCAACTAGCCAGGATTTGGCTGAGGGCACCAAGGCCTTTATGGAGAAACGGAAACCCAATTTCACCGGCAATTAAACATTCAGGGGGATCGTACTTCGATCGCCGGCGGCACGGCCGAACGTCCACCCGCATCGGCCGCAGATGTCTCCGGCCTTGATCGCACAAGAAATAATCTTAGAGGAGTTACAAGATTTTGAGTTATCGCCACTTTTTTTTCGAGAACAATGACGGGATAGCTACCATCCGGTTGAATGACCCCGACCGACTCAACGCTCTGACCTTTAAGAGTTACGGCGAATTGGAGCAGTGCATGCTCGACTTCGCCCATGACGACGCGGTGAAGGTCGTGGTGCTCACTGGCACGGGAAAAGGGTTCTGCTCGGGCGGGAGCGTAAACGATATTATCGGCAAGCTAATACAAATGAAGAGCCCTGAACTCTATCAGTTCACCCGCATGACCTGCAATGTGGTCAAGAACATGCGCAACTTGAAGAAGCCCATCGTGGCCGCGGTCAATGGCATTGCGGCCGGCGCAGGCGCGATGTTGATGCTGGCGTCTGATCTGCGCATCTTTTCCGACAATGCGCGGGCGGCATTTCTGTTTGTAAAGGTAGGGCTGGCGGGGGCGGACATGGGAGCCCTCTACCTGCTACCCCGTATCGTGGGACTGGGAAGAGCAACCGAACTCGTTTACTTCGGCGATACGATTGATGCGCAGGAGGCCCACCGCATTGGCCTCGCCAATCGCGTAGTTCCCGCAGACAAACTCTTGGAAGAAACTTACGCGGTCGCACGCAGGCTCAGGGAGGGGCCGCACTACGCGTTGGGCGTAACCAAGGAGTTACTGAATTACGAAGCCAATGTCGACTTAGAAACGGCTCTCGAAATGGAGGCCATGGCCCAGGCGAGGTGTATGGATACAGCGGATTTTAAGGAGGGTTACGCCGCCTTCATGGAAAAACGGCCATCGCAGTTTAATCGCGGCTAACACCAGGGTTGGAGGAACAGTTATATGAAGAAAAGTGTATATGTGAGAGAAATGCAGCGCAGCGACCTTGCGGCGATCGTTGAAATCGAGGACCGCGTCACGGGCATCGCGCGCATGGCTTACTGGGAAAAGCGGATAGAGATCTCGGAAGCGATTCGGCCTCACTGGACGTCGTTGGTCGCGGAGCTTGACAACCGTGTGGTGGGCTTCCTGTTCGGCCGTGCCGGCGAACTCGAATTCGGTTTACCGGGAACGGTCGCCTGGATCGAGACCATCGGTGTTGACCTCGCCTACCGGCGGCGGGGAGTCGCCGAGGCGCTGGTTGACCAGTTTGCCTCCTCTGCCGAGGACCACGGGATCAAGACCGTATTCACCCTCATGAACACAAACCAGACCGAGCTGCAGTATTTCTTCAGCCGCCTGGGCTTTGTGCACGGGAAAATGATTCACTATCAAAAGGATCTAGCGGGCTAATTCCTGACGCCGCGGCGGTTTTGCCGAGCCCAAAAAAGGGACCTGCTCCGTGGATTTTGAGCTGCCGGAAGAATTGGCCGAGGTGCAAAAACTGGCTCGTGACTTCGCTGAAAAGGAAATCGCGCCCAGCGCTGCAAAGGACGACCGCGAAAAAGCCTTCCGCAAAGACCTCGTCATCAAAATGGGGGCGTTGGGCTTCTACGGTTGCCTGGTTCCGGAGCGCTACGGCGGTAACGGCCTTGGCTTTTTGGCATACGCGCTCATCTCCGAACAGATTGCGCGCGTTCATAGCGCCATTCGGTTTTTCATCAATATGCAATCCGGCCCCGCGGTAACGCTTTTCGAATTCGGCACCGAAGAGCAAAGAAAGCGTCACATCCCGGGATTGCTGAGCGGCGAATCGTTGGGCTGTTTCGCGATCACCGAACCGGACGCAGGCTCGGACGTAGCCGCCATGAAGGCAACCGCTGCTAGAACCGCGGACGGATACGTCCTCAACGGTAATAAGACTTGGATTTCCAATGCCGGAGTCGCAAACGCAGGTGTAGTCTTCGCCTACACGGATCGCGCAAAGAAACACCACGGCATGTCTGCGTTCTACGTTGACCTGGACCAGCCCGGCGTGACGCGCCGCAGTTTTGATAAGCTGGGCGCGCATGCTTCGCCGACGGGAGAATTGATTTTCGAGAACTTTCATATTCCAGCCGATAGACTCCTGGGGCGCGAAGGCGATGGCTTCACGATCTGCATGCGCCATCTCAACCACACGCGACTGGGGTGCGCGGCCGGTGCGGTGGGGGTTGCCAAGGCCGCTCGCGAAGCAGCCGTTCTCTACGCCAATCAGAGAGAACAATTCGGACACAAAATCGGCCAATTTCAGATGAATCAGGATCTGATTGCGCAAATGGTCGTACACGAGGAAGCCGCGCGTTTGTTGGTTTATCGCGCTGCCTGCCTCGCTGACCGCGGCCGGCCCTATAACCTGGAAGTGTCCATGGCAAAGTACGCGGCCGCGGAAGCGGCTGCCTTTAGTGCTGATGCGGCGCTCAAGATTTTCGGAGCCTACGGATATTCCACGGAATTCCCCGTCGAACGCTATTATCGCGACGCAAAATCCTATCAAATCGTCGAAGGATCAGTGAACATACAGAAACTCATTATCGCTCGAGACACACTGGGCTATAGGAGAGCAAATCGTTAATCCATTGATCGTTCTCAGGAGGTGACATGTCTTCCCCGGGAACAAAATCGAATCAGCCACAAGAAAGTCGAACCGGGTCTGGCACGGACGTCGGCGCAAGGACGCATTGGAATACTCACACAGAGGGGACACCCGAGCGCCGGTGGCGCAAGTTGCCATTGCGAACCGGCATTATTTACGGCCCCGTGGAATCTCGGCGTCTTGGAGTTTCTCTCGGAATCAATCTGCTTCCGACCACCTACAAACTCTGCTCGTTCAACTGCATCTACTGTCAGTATGGTTGGACGAAGAAAGCCACCATGTCACCAACGGACGAGCTCAAGGACTTACCTCAACCCGAAGAGGTTAAGACGGCTCTGGAAGCAGCTCTAGTACAACTGTCACAGAGCGAACAGACCGTTGATTCAATCACCATCTGTGGAAACGGGGAACCCACCCTTTATCCCAATCTTCTGGGGGTTATCGAAGCGGCGCGGCGATTGCAGGAGCAGTACCAACCGCAGGCACGGCTGGCGATTCTCTCAAACTCATCGACCGTGGTCGATAAGGCGATCCGCGACGCTCTCGATTTGCTTGACCTGAAAGTGATGAAATTCGATGCCGGCAGCGAAGAGATGTTCCAGCAACTCAACCATCCGGGCGGACCGATCTACATGGGCGAGATCGTCGCCGGACTAAAGACGCTGAAGAACATCTATCTTCAGTCCCTTTTTGTGCAGGGAAGAGTCACCAATGCCGACCCCGATTCGGTGAGCCTCTGGGTTGAAAAAGTTCGCGAGATCCGCCCTTTGGGAGTCCAGGTTTATACCCTGGAGCGCGAACCGGCAGACGAAAAACTGGAAAGAGTCAACCTCGCAACATTGGAGTGGATTGCCAATCAAGTTCACTGGCAGGCGGGCGTGCCAGCGGATGTTTTTTGACCGCTGACGATCTTGCTTTGGATTGCTTCCCGGTAGGAACGTGCAGCAGCCTAGGTCCGTTGCGGTGGTAGCATATGATGAGCACTCTTACGGTTGTAGGGTCTGGGCGGTTGGAATAACTGTACAGTCCGCGCGGACACAGCAAGGGGCGTGCCATTCGAGGGGCAATAAATCGGAGCGCGTGAAACGCCTCAATAACGCCAAGAATTAAGAATATTCGTCTCCCTACTTCCTACTTTTGCGAAG
>JBFJNS010000011.1:0-16728 GCA_041618055.1 Binatia bacterium | reverse complement strand
TACCGCTGTAGGTCAGCCGCCGTGTCTTACCCGTGGCGACTTCCATGACGTAAAGTTGCGGCGAACCGCTCCGATCCGAAACGAACACCAGCTCCCGACCGTCGGGTGACCATGAAGGCGACACATCGATGGACTGGGCATCCGTAAGTCGGCGCACGATGTTGCCACTGCGATCCAAGAGATAAATGTCGCTATTTCCGAGACGCTCCAGAGAAACTGCGACAGTTTGACCATCCGGCGACCACTTTCCCCCGAGATTTAAGCCCGTCCGGGCAGAAAATTTCACGTCCTTCCCGCTATAAAGCTCGAATAGATATAGACTCGGGTTGCGATCCTTGTAAGAAGTGTAAAGGATTGCCTTTCCATCAGGGGTCCAAGAGGGAGAGAGATTGATTGTGCGGTTGTTGGTAACCTGGTATTTTTCGCTGCCGTCGAGGTGTGCCACGTGAATTTCCTTGAAGCGCCCGCCACTGGTAGAAACGTACGCGATTCTAGTATTGAACACACCTGGCACCCCGGTAAACTGTTTGATGATTTCATCGGCAAACTTGTGCGCGATACGGCGAAAATCCTTGGCGCGACCCGTGTAGCGTTTTCCGATAACCTCTTTTGCCTGACTGACGTCAAACAATCGAAGCTCCACCGTCATCTCATCCCCGTGAACGGAAAACCGTCCCTTAACCAACCCCACCGCGCCGATGGTGGACCAATCCCTAAAATCGAAGGATCCCAAAGTGTCGCCGCTCCGTTGCGGATTCTCGATGTAAGCATTACGGTCCAATACGCGAAACCACCCTGAAAGATCCAAGTCATAGACGATTGCGTCTGCCATTCCTTCCGAGAACCTTCCAGGATCCCCGCCCGTTCCCATGTTCTTGAGCGGTGAAACTGCGATCGGATACCTCGGCATGCCAGGTCCAATGATTTCGAGTGAAACCTGAGCCATGGCCGCATCGCCGAAGAAAGTTACCAACAACGCGAATACTAAAACCCTTAACAGCACTTTTTTTAAGCTCCCAAATCTCTTGGCCGAAACGTAATCCTTATTTCGGAAAACTCTTTGCGATAACTCTCCGGCGGTGGAGGCAAGGGGCTTGATTTTGATACCGCTCGAAGAACCGACTCGTCGTATGAGGGATCTCCCGAGGGCTGCACGATCTTCAAGCCGACTATATCGCCGCTTTCCCTGATGAAGAAGTGGACCACGACCCTTAGGTTGCTGTTCGCTCCCACCCATGCCCAGTTCGCTTTGATCGTCCTGAGCATCTGATTCTGATAGGCGATGAATTCGATTCCCTTGACCACCCCGCCACCGCCAGGCCCCGCAGTGCCCAGCGAAGCACTTCCAATGCCCTCTCCGGTTCCCGCGCTGATCGGCTCTTCCTTACTCTTATTAGATGTTTTTTGCGTGGTCTCGGTTCGATTTCTGACACGTTCAACAGCAGACTGGATAAGTCTCTCCCGCACTTGTTCTAATGACGCTTCATCAGCATCCGCGCCCGCCACAGTGTCTTTGGCAACGGCGCTGGCCGCCTCCTTCTTCGCCACCTCCTTCTTAGTGACTTCCTTATTTACGAGAATTTTCTCCGCTGCGGGAGTTTTTTCTTCCGCCTTTTCCTTCTGAGTGTTGGCCGGTTTTTCAACCACTTCCTTCTTCGCTGGTTTCTTGACCTCAGGGGGAGGAGGTGGAGGTTCAACTTTGACCTCTTTTTTTGGTTTGGCAGGTGGCGGTGGTGGTTCTACTTTGACTTCCTTTTTTTTGGGCTCGGGAGGTGGAGGTGGTGGCTCGACTTTGGCCTCTTTTTTGGGCTCGGGAGGTGGCGATGGCCGTTCCAGCACCGCTGGTGGAGGTTTCGGCTTTGCCTTAGGTGTCGCCAAGAGCTCAGTACCCAGATTGCTCCCGCCGATCCGCTCCCCTCCAACCAAATCAACAGTGTAAATCGGCGGGGGCACAATTGTCCGCGTGGGCCAGTAAGGCATGAGGAACAGGCCGATGATAAATATCCCGTGCAATAAAAAGGATAGACCGAGCCACTTCGGGAGCTTCTCCTGCCCTCCGTCGGAATCAATCTTGCGCTCACGCAAACTGATGCTCGGATTTGAAGCCTTCCCGGACATCGATCCCTTTACCTAGTCTCGTGTCGGCCGGGTCACCATTCCCAGTCTGTCAATTCCGGCTTGCTTGATCTCGGCAATCGTTTTCATGACAACGCCGTAGCGCACGTCCTGATCGGCGCGGAGATAAACCTGCTTATCGGCTTGCAGACTGCGAATGGCACGCAGCTTTTCCCCCAATTCAGCCAAAGTCATCTCATTATCATTGAGATAGATTTTACCCGATTTGTTAATGGCCACCACCAAAAACTGCTCGGTTCCGGGGATTGCGGCAGCTCTTGCCTGCGGGAGATTGACCTGAACCCCCTGCTGAATAATAGGGGCCGTGACCATGAAAATAACCAAGAGCACCAACATGACATCCACCAATGGTGTCACATTGATCTGCGAAATCGTCGTCCCGTTACGTTGGGAGCCGGCATCCATCGCCATGATAACCTCTTCTTACGTTATTTGAAAAAGTGACGTTCGGCTATGTTCAAAAACTCTTGTGAGAAGTTGTCCATCTCCACGGCCACCACTTTGATTTGTTGTACGTAATGATTGTAGGCCATCAAAGCCGGGATGGCCGCTGCCAAGCCGACGGCCGTCGCAATCAGAGCCTCAGCGATACCCGGCGCTACGGCTTGAATGCTAGAAGAATGCGTCACGCTCAAACCTCTAAACGCATTCATAATACCCCACACGGTACCGAAAAGTCCGATAAACGGGGCGGCGCTGGCGGTGGTCGCCAGAAATGTGAGGTACTTTTCGAGCTTGGTAATCTCAACGCTCGTGGCCCGTTTCATGGCCCGGAAAACGTTCTCGACTCCCCCAAGCTCCGTTGTCAGCCCCTCTCCCATAGACGACTCTTTTTTCGTTCGGGACACTCGAACCAGTTCTTCGTAGCCGGAGCGAAACACTTGAGCGACGGGGCTTGCTTTGAGATCACGGCTGGCGTCGTGAATCGAAGAGAGGTTGCGTCGTTCCCAAAAGATTTCGATAAATTTCTCCGATTCGCGTTTTGCGCGGCGGATTTGGCGAAACTTGTACGCAATTATCCCCCAACTGACAACCGAGAACAGTATCAGCAGATACAGGATGCTCTGGACAACGGGTCCCGATCCCCGAACTAAGTCGAGTATACCATGCTGTTGCGGCGTGGATAGGGCATCCTGCGCCAATAAGTTCAGAGGCCAGAAGGAAGACATCACGGGTATAGAAATGATAATAGAAAAAGTATTATAACCCCTGTAATTAGTCAATTGGGAAGTTCGAATTTCAGGGAAAATTCTCAACCATAGATCGGGAGCCTCCATGATACGGCGAGTTGACGAGATAGAAATGCGAGGGAAGACCATCTTTCTGCGCGTTGATTTCAACGTACCCATCGACCAAGGCCAGGTGACTGAGCCCCACCGAATCGAAAGTGCCCTGCCCACCATCCGGCTCATATTGGAACGAGCCGCACAAGTCGTCATGGCGTCTCACCTGGGACGCCCCGGCGGTAGAATAGATGCCAAGTACAGCATGGCACCGGTCCGTGACTACCTTGAAAAGATCCTCGGACAGCCAGTCATCTTGGCCCCCGATTGCATCGGTCCAGAAGTGGAGCGAATCGTGCGGCATCCGGCCAATCGCTGCGTGCTGCTGGAGAATCTGCGTTTCCATAAGGAAGAAGAAAAGAATGACCTGGAGTTCTCTCGCGCTCTCGCTTCCCTGGCGGACGTGTACGTTGACGACGCATTTGGCGCGGCCCATCGGGCTCATGCCTCGATCGCCGGCGCGGCAGCTTTTTTTAAGCTCAAAGGCGCCGGGCTTCTGTTGCAAAAAGAGCTTGATTACCTTTCCCGCCTTACTTCGAACCCGCAGAGGCCCTTTGTGACGATATTGGGCGGAGCCAAGGTCTCGGACAAGATCGGAGTCATCAAAAACCTTTTGCCCAAAGTCGACACGCTGCTGATCGATGGCGGCATGGCCTACACGTTTCTCAAATCCACCGGAATTGAGGTGGGGAAGTCGCTCGTCGAGGAAGATAAGATCTCGGTGGCCAAGGAACTCATGGCACAGGGTGCCGCGCAAGGCGTCAAGGTGATGCTGCCTGTGGATCATCTCACGGGTGATTCCGACAAAAAAAACCCGACAACGACGAAACAAAGCATTCCGGTTGATCGAGTGGGTCTGGATATCGGCCCGGATACGACCAAGCAATTCATCACAGAGATCGGCACAGCAAAAATGGTACTGTGGAACGGGCCAGTCGGACTTTTCGAAGTCGAGCCGTTCAATCAAGGCAGCAACGCCGTGGCGCAAAGTTTAGCCGATAAACATGAAACGCTCGTGAGCGTCATCGCGGGCGGCGATACCGTCGCTGCAGTCACAGCTGCAGGGGTTGCGGATAAAATCACCCATCTGTCCACTGGAGGAGGCGCGACTTTGGAGTTTTTGGAAGGCCGGGAACTTCCGGGGATTACGGCTTTGGAGGAAAATAGCTGATGCGACCCTTAGTCGTCGGTAACTGGAAAATGAATGGCAAGCTATCGGAATCCTCGGAGCTAGCCGCCGCGGTTGTAAAAACCTTGAAAACCGACGGACGTCAAGTCCAAGTCGTCTTAGCCCCTCCCTACACGGCTCTCGCCACAGTCTACCGAACAATACGCAAATCTCCTATCGAATTGGCGGGTCAAAACTGCCACTGGGAGGAAAGAGGGGCATTTACCGGGGAAGTGAGTCCGCTAATGCTCCGCGATCTCGGCTGCAAGTACGTCATCATCGGCCACTCGGAACGCCGCCATGTGTTCCATGAGACCAATCAGGTAATCGCGCGAAAGGTCGCCAGCGTGCTGCAACAAAAAATCCGCCCGATTTTGTGCGTGGGCGAGACTCTCAATGAACGCAACAAAGGCCGGACCGCGGCCGTCGTTACCGGCCAACTCCGACTTGCATTGAAGGGGATTGGCAAAAATGATATACGCAACGTTGAGATTGCCTACGAACCAGTCTGGGCGATTGGCACCGGTCGCAATGCAAGCCCAGAGCAGATAACCCAGGTACACAGACGGATTCGACGCTTTCTCGTGACCACTTTCGGCGACACTCGCGGGAATCGCGTGCGTATTCTTTATGGCGGCAGCGTCAATCCCGGCAATGCACCTGATTTGACCCGTGCAGGGGATGTAAACGGTTTTTTGGTCGGCGGCGCGAGTTTGGTAGCAGCGAACTTCGCGTCGGTTGTTCACTGCTACGTTCATTGAGGACTTAATCTTATTATGGTTATCGTCGTTACGATTATACATGTTATTGTGAGTATCGGGCTAATACTGGTAGTGCTCCTGCAAACAGGAAAGGGAGCCGAAATTGGCGCGGTATTCGGGGGAGGTTCCAGCTCGACGATCTTCGGCAGCAGTGGCGCGGGAAACTTTTTAACAAAACTGACAACAGGCATGGCCATCGTATTCATGATGACTTCATTGACGCTGGGTTACTTCGCAGGACACAAGCCGACGGCCAGCATCTTTGACAGCGGTACGCCCGCCGTTCAACCGCGTCCCTTATCTCAACCCGCACCGACGGCTCAAGAACAGTCTGCCCCGGCGACTGGAACACAAAAGGCACCGGCATCGGAAACAGCACCGCAAAAGTCGAAGACACAATAGATTCAACACCATTGCGAGGATGGCGGAACAGGCAGACGCGCTAGTTTGAGGGGCTAGTGCCGGAAACGGCGTGGGGGTTCAAGTCCCCCTCCTCGCACCATGCTTTCGAAGAAGTATCAGCTAGCAACACACCCTACCCAGAAACGCTAGATTCCGTTTGCCGTGCCCCATGACACCGGGATTAGCTCTGTCGCCTTTTCGTTTCAGTTTTTGTCAGGTTCAGTTCGATGTTGTCGATTTTTGACCCAAAACAGTTTTTGCTGCTGCAAGGCAAAAAGCAGGTTGTCTTTAAAAAACAGATTGTTACACGCCATCTCCTCCCTGGCATAGGCCTTGCTCCCTCATTAGAGGTTCGGGAGAACCAATAATATGAAAAAAGCTGATACGGCAATAAAGCTACTGACCCTTGCCGAGGCGGCCAGCATTCTAAAAATCTCCAAACGGACTTTGCATAGAATGATCCAGAATCGCCAGATTCCTGCTTTTAAGGTAGGTGGGCAGTGGCGCATTCTCGAAAGCCGATTTCAAGAATGGGTTCAAGAGGAGGAAAACACGACTTCTAAGGCAGGGTAGCCCACATGAGGTGCATGAGCCCCGCCATTGCCAGACTTGTCTTTTTAATATTTATCTTATCACCCGCCCGGCGGAGACCCCGAAAGCAATTAACCTTCTCAACCCTCCAATTACCTTCGCAATAAGAATTTTGATGAGATTAGGTAGCAAAATGTGATAAAGTTGCCTCAACTCATTGGCATTGCGATTTGTCAGACGGAACTGAAGCCAAAAGCGCTACCTATTCGGACACAGGACTCAATCCATCTATGGTCCGACCAATACGTGTTTTGATTGCCATTGACTCTGACCGGACGGTGTCAAGACTCATCGATGAACTGCGCCGCGGAGGGTTCGAACCGTTCTACCAGGAAGTCGCCACACCGGAAGGGATGAGCCTCGCTTTGGCGCATCAACCCTGGGATCTCATCATCGCCGATGCCGCCCTACCCCAATTCTCCGGCGAAGCCGCGATGAAAATCGTCAAGACAAGCGGCATCGAGGCGCCGGTCCTTTTTTTGACTGACGAACCCGGAAGAAACAACGGGGAAACGTCGTTTCGCAACGGAACGATGTGGCTTGCCAAGGCACGCCTCACTGAGCTGATCCCAAAATACAAAAGCCAATTAGGCTCGGTCGAGAAACAAGGAATTTCCAAACAGACGGACGGGATGCTCCGCTACTTGGGGGGATACGACCCGTTAACCCATCTACCCAATCGCCACCGCTTCAACGCAGAGCTACAAGGCGCAGTGGCAATGGCTCGGCAACGGACCGCTCCCTTTGCGCTTCTCATCCTCGGTCTCGACAGATTCCGAGACATCAATCACACCCTCGGCCCGCAAAGCGGTGATCTTTTGCTGACGCAAGTAGCCGATCGCTTCGATAATATGATGGCTCACTGTTCCGCAAGAGGGCGGCTTGGAGGAGACGAGTTTGGAGCCATCCTCCCTACGGTCAATGAGGAGGATATTAACGAGATCTGTGCCCGGGTCATGCGAATGCTTGCGTCGCCTTGTTGGGTCGATAACGTTGCTGTCGACGTCACCGGAAGCATCGGCTTAGCCTTCTGCCCCGAACACGGAGACGACGCCAACGAATTACTCCAGAAGGCAATCATTGCGCTGGACATCGCCAAACAAGTAGGCAGGGGGCATTCCATTTACCGCTCGGCTAGTGATCCCTACAGCCAACAAAAGAATGCTTACCTTGGCGGCCTTCGCAATGCCATTGGCCGGGACGACCTCGCGTTGCAGTATCAGCCGAAGATCGACCTGCGAACCGCCCGAACAACAGGAGTGGAGGCACTCGTCCGCTGGCATCACCCCCAATTCGGCTTGATACCGCCGGAGCAAATAATCCCTGTGGCCGAACGCACCGGACTCATTCATGACCTCAGCCAGTGGGTGCTCAAATCGGCCCTCGATCAGTGCCGCATTTGGCGTCAAATGAGCCTGCACATCCCCGTCGCAGTCAACCTTTCGCCGCGCAATTTGCGCGACCCGCAGCTTCTCGAATATATCTCCTCTTTATTGACGGAGCAGGGGCTCGCGCCGGGGTCGCTGGAACTCGAGATCACCGAGAATGTGATTATGACCGACGCGGAGAATGTCGTCGCCAATCTAACCGGACTCAGCGCCAAGGGGATTCAAGTCTACATCGATGACTTCGGCACCGGCTATTCCTCCCTCGGTCATCTTAAAAAGTTGCCGGTGGCGGGTATCAAGATCGATCGCTCTTTCGTGAGCCATATGCACGAGGACGAGAACGATGCGGCGATCGTGCGTTCGACTATTGACCTTGGACACAATCTGGGCTTGAAGGTCGTCGCCGAGGGAGTCGAATCGCAAGAGGTCTGGGATCAACTCAGGCAGATGGGTTGCGACGCGGCTCAAGGCTACTACATGAGCCAGCAAAAACCTCCCAAGGAGCTAGAGCGCTGGTTTTTGGAATCGCCTTGGGGAACGGAATTCCCTTGAGAAGTCGCCCCGCTCTCACGCATGACAACTCAACCCCCGGTTAGTGCTTCTCGCCGCGTCATTACATGCGCTTGAAGCCGTAGGATTCCCAATTGGCGAGAACACTTTCCTGTAGATCCTTAGGCCAAAGATTCTCGAAGCTCGCTTTGTTGGGAATCGACTCTTGAGGCCAGTCTTTGGGCCACGTGCAGTCGAAGATGACTCCGGCTGCGTCTCCTATGAGTCGTTCCTTTGGTGGCAAGAATGGCAGCAAGACCGGAAATCCCGGATTGTGCGGCACCTGATGGATGCCGTTCACGGGGTGGCATTTCGTGGTGAGCGCATGAAGCACTTCATCCATGTTAGTGGGATCCACGTCCGCGTCCACGATGACGATGAAGTAAGTAAATAAGCCCGGCTTCGTCGCCCATACCGCGTGGGCAACGCGGCGGGCAAAATTCACAAAGGGAACCTCCGTCGAGATGACCGCCATGTGACCCACCCCGTACGGCGGGCAGAAGACTCCTTTGACTGGAAGTCCGAGTTTTCTTAGTTCGGCGAAAATCTCCGCCCCTTTGATCAAGGCGGTCGCGGTCTGCCCTTCGTGAACCGGCATCCCCATATTGGAGAAAGGCAATATGGGATTGTTTCGATAAGTGATCGCCTTTATCTTCAAGATGGGCTTGGGCGAGGATTTCCCCGCCTCATATCCCATGTATTCTCCGAAGGGGCCTTCGACTTTGCGCTCGTGAGGCAAAACCTCGCCCTCCAGAATAATTTCCGCCGTTGCCGGGACTTCCAGATCCACTGTTTCACATCTGATCAACGGAATCGGCGCCCCTTGGAGCGCGCCTGCCACATCGACTTCATTGACAAAAGGAGGCAACTGGACGCAACTGACCAGGGGTATTACGGGTTGGCCTCCAATGGCAACCGCAACCGGCATCGGCTGATTCATGGCTTCATATTTCGCGTACATCTGGCCGATGTGCTGCTGCGAAGGGAACAGACAGCCGAGCGTGTTGCGATCATGTACCATGAGGCGATACATGCCCCAGTTCACCCATGAGCTGTCGGGATCTTTCGTGATCACGGTGTGCCAAGTTCCGATGTAGCGGCCGCCATCCCCCCCGTGGATCAGCGGGATGGGGAACTTGAGAACGTCCACCTCCTCACCTAACATTATGTTTTCCTTGCACGGGGCGCTCTTCACTCTCACCGGCGGGATTAAGTTTTGTTTGCGCTCAAGATAGGCGTGCATGATTTCTTTCGCTGACGAACCCGGCCGCATGCCGAGAGCCAATGCGGTTCGCGCAAACAGAGAATGACCTTGTCTCCGGCTCGCGCCCAAGGGAGCGCCGAGGGCCCGAAAACCTTTGGGGTAGTCTTTGATGTTTTCGAAGAGCGCAGCCGGCGCCCCCAGATCATAACAGCGTCGCGTGATCGCCCCCATCTCCAGATTCCAGTCCACCTGTAGTTCAATGCGTTGCAGCTCGTCATATTCTTCCAGAATGTCCAGATAATCTCGGAGGTCGTTGATTTCCATAACGTTAGCTCCTCACCAGTGGCAACTCTTCTAAGGTTGCATTGCGCTCGATTCCCAGAATCGTTTAAACATCAACTGTTTATAGCAGACGAATCTCCTGCAAAGCAAAATCCGGGTTCCGTCCAGATCGCGAAAAGAAGTGGACATAACGGAGTTTCTGATTTATTATTCGACATCCAGCGGGGAAGGGAGAATATATGGCAGACGCAACTAGACCGAACGAGCTTGGCGCATATCTTGGGCCCGGCACTAAAATAACCGGCAAACTCAATTTCGACGGACCCACGACGATCGAAGGGGAAGTCGAGGGCGAGATTATCGCTCAAGCCAACGTCACCATCGGCCAGCAGGCCGTCATCAAAGGAAAAATCAGCGCTTCGTCCATCCTGGTCCAAGGCAAAGTCATGGCCGATGTCCAGGCGGAGAAGAAGCTTGAAGTCCAGCCGCCCGGATCTGTGGTGGGGGACGTCAATACTCAAAGCCTAGTCATAGCGGACGGCGCCACTCTCGAAGGCCACATTTCCATGAAGAAGGAAGGGAGAGTGTTGCCGCTCCGCCAGGACGCAAAGAAAGAAGGCGTATCCTAGGCAGGCTCTTCCACAAACAGCGAAACAATCTTGCGCTCCTTCACGTTGACCAGCCCGCGCGAGGTGATCCTGAGCGCGGGCAGGGTCACGAAGGGAAGGAAAATTAAAGCAAACAAAGGCTTGGCGAGCGGCGAGCCATTTTCCCTCAGGCACGACTGGATTCGCCTGAGCCCCTGACCCACTTCCTGGCACGGGTCCAGGGAGAAGATCCCGCCCACCGGGAATTCGACCCTTTCCAGCACTTCCCCGCGATTCACCACGGCTATTCCGCCGCCGCAATCGATAAGCGCGTTGGCGCAGTATGCCATGTCGGCATCGTTGCTGCCCACGATCATAAGCGCGTTCTCATCCATATTCGTAGTCAACCCCACCGCTCCGATTTTGGCGCCGAACCCTTTTAAGAACCCAAGCGCGATCCTGCCGCTATTTTTGTACCGGTCAATAACGGCCACCTTCAAAAGGTCTTCCGCAAGATTTGCATCGACGCAGCCCGACAGGCTCTCGATGTCAACGATTCGCTCCGCGGTGATCGTCGGGTTGACAAGTGCCATGACACGCACCCTCGAAACCCCGGGCGCGCACGGTATCTTTAACAGATCGGACGACACGCGCGGCTGCGCATCAAAGCTGCGCGTCATGTCGCGCGGAATAGCGATTGGACTGCTGGTCACAAAGGGGACCCTATCCCGCGCAGCCACCTTGCCGCTTATCCGAATTTCACGGACCTCGCAGCGGGCCAGATCGTCCAAGAAAACGATATCGGCGAATCTACCCGGCGCGATCCCGCCGATCTCCTGGTCCAGGCCGGAATATGTGGCCGGGTTTACAGTCACGGCCTGGATTGCCTGCATCGGCGTCAGCCCCAGCTCAATCGCCCGTCTGACCACGTGATCCATGTGCCCGCGCTCCTCAACATCATCGGGCGTCATGGAGTCGGTAACCAGCATCAGTCTTTGCAGGTTGACGCCGCGTTCGATGAGCGGCTTGAGAGTGTTTTCGAGGTCCTGTCGCAGCGAACCTTCGCGCAGCATGGTCCAGTAGCCAAGGCGCAAACGTTCGAGCGCCTCCTCCGCCTGAATGGGCTCGTGGCAGGACGAGACTCCCGCCGCGGCGACGGCGCAAAGTTTTTCATCCCGCGCGCCGGCCGTATGGCCGTGAATGATTTGGCCGTTATCGTGCGCCATTTGGATTCGATCCAGCAGCTGCTCGTCACACTGGATTAGACGCAGCCAGGAAACGATCTCTCCCATCCCTAAAACGCGCGGGTCGGCAAGTGCCTGCGCAATTTCATCGTTGGTGAAAGTGGCCGTGCTGCAAAGCAATGGATCCTGCGGCACGGCCATGGAAACGAGGGAGTAGACCCGAAGCGGATGCCTCTCCACTTCATCAAGGAAAAACTTGAGCCCGCGTAAGCCAAAGACCGCAGACAACTCATCGCCAGAAGCCACCAGCGCCGTCGTGCCGTGCGCGACGTAGGACTGAAGATGCTCGAAGGGGCGGCAGTAATAACCGATATGCGTGTGGCCGTCGATAAAACCCGGCGCTACGTAAAGGCCGTTTGCGTTCAAGATCTCTGTCTCGCTCCCCCGCATGCGAGCCGCGCTCGGCCCGACATAACAGATCCTGCCGTCCAGCACCGCAATCTCCATCCCCGCGAGAATCTCACCCGAATAAACATTAAGGAGCTTTCCGCCAGCGATAATGAGGTCCGCCTTAATCTTTCCCGTTGCCCCTAGGATCAGCCGCTGGAGCGTGTCCTTGTTTCTTTTCATGATAAAGAAGTTCCTAACGTCCCGTCACAGAGTTCCCCGGCCGACTTAGTCTCAGGCTTCAAGAGAGAGTCGGACTGTTGCCCATGGAGTAGGAACGAAAAGGCTGCGCGAGGCCTCACCGCGGGAACTCCCAGCCAACGGGTCGGCGTAACGGCTGTCAACCCAGCGGCGTATTGACCACGGGCGGAAGGCACGGCTCTCTCGAAGCATAGATTCCAAAAAGGCGCGGGGAGACCACCCTAGCATGAAGCGCGCGGTTTACGAAAGAGATAGTTGATCTCCAGGGTTCAATCGCGACCTGAAAGGATTGCCCTTGTTCTTGATGCACAAACCGCAAACCGGCAACTAGAGCCAAGGCCGTAACAAGTCTCTCCGATCTTGGTTTGCCCACAGGCTTTCATCTTGCTAACTTGCTGTGGAAGAAATTGACAAGGTTGCGCCCGAAGACGTAAGGTCTTCGCAAATCGACGCGGGAGCCATTGTTATGATCATTGATTGTCACGCGCATATCATGCCCAAGAGCTGGTTCCATCCCAATTCGCCGAAATCGATATTCGATCTCGATGGGTTGTTCAGGCAACAAGATGAAGCAGGAGTGGATATCACGGTCTTCGGCAACAACTGGATTCGTTCGCCGGAAGGAGCCGACGCGCTTCAGGTGGTCAAGGAATTCAATGAACACGCGGCGGAGCTTTCGGCCAAGTATCCCGAACGCCTGCTCGGCCTCGCCTGCGCGGTGCCATTTGACAACGATCAGATCCTCAAGGAAACGGAACGGGCCATCAAGGAGTATAAATTGAAGGGAATCATGATCAATTCGAGCGTCAACGGCGAGTATTTCGACTCGCCGCGGGCAACACCTTTCTTTGAACTGGTCGCCAAAATGGACGTGCCGCTGTTCGTTCATCCGCCGAAATTCACCATCGGCAATGAAAAGATGGAGATGTTTCGCCTGCCGGAAATGCTCGGCAGGCCTTTTGACACGACTCTCTCCCTAACGCGTTTTATCTTCACCGGCGGTTTTGAACGATTCCCCACGCTCAAGATGGTTTGCGCGCATGTGGGCGGCGCCTTGCCGATGCTGCCCGGCCGATACGGCTTCGGGTACGAGCTGCGCAAAGACATGAGCTTCGGGCCCTGGGAGCCTGACGTTATGACCCGCCCGCCTGCAAGCTACATAGGCCAGCTCTACCTGGACACGGTATGCTACCACCCGCCTGCGGTTCAATGCGCCGTGGACACCGTCGGCGCCGAGCATGTCGTGTTCGGCAGCGACTCACCCCCCGTGCCGATTCCATTGACGCGGGCCGTCGATACGGTCCAAAAGCTGCGCATATCGGATGAGGACAAGCGGAAGATCTTCGGCGGCAACGCGGCAAAATTGCTCCGTTTAGCGATCTGATTGAGGGACGGGAGGAAAACATGGCGCAAAGACTCAACGCCGGAGATCCCTTTCCGCAGTACATAGTGCAGACGGGCGACGGGCGCCCGTTGAACATCCCGGGTGATCTCAAGGGCGAATATGCGGTCATCATATTTTACCGTGGCATCTGGTGACCTTACTGCGTTCGGCAGTTGGCCGACTTCCAAGCATACATGGACCGGTTCAAGCAGGAGAACGTCGACGTTGTTGCGCTTTCGACGGACCCCCTCGACAAGGCAAAGGAGATGGTCGAACGAGTCCACGCGACGTTTCCCATCGGTTACGGGCTGAAAGTCCCCGAAGATGCCGACAAGGTGGGCGCCTACTGGGAAGACCGGCGCAAGATCATCCACGCGACGGCATTCATCATTGACGCGGACAAAAAGGTCGCCGATGCCTGCTATAGCAACGGCGCGATCGGGCGCATCGTCGCTGCCGACGCGTTGAGCCATATTCAATTCTTCAAGAAGCGGAAACAGCAGAACTGAGCGGGCCTTCGAGCGTAATTGGGGATGGACAAAACCATGGATGAAAGCGACGGACTGATCTGCGGCTATCGCCTCGATGCAACGGGCAAAGGCCAGCCGGTGAACTGGGACCTCGTGCGTCATTGGCAGCCGGGACAGGGAGTGCTCTGGCTTCACCTCAATCGCACATCGGAAGAAGCCAAACTCTGGCTCGAGTCTGAGGCCGGAATCGACCCCATCATTTGCGAGGCTCTGCTCGCCGAAGAGACGCGCCCGCGAAGCCTGATCAGGGGGGACGGCCTTTTAGTCATCCTGCGCGGGGTCAATCTCAATCCCGGGGCCGATCCCGAGGACATGGTCTCGCTACGGCTTTGGGTCGAGGCTCATAGAATCATTACCTTGAGGTTCCGCCATCTCATGGCGATCGAAGACCTGCGCGCCGATATCGAGGGCGGTTGCGGCCCGCAATCGGCGGGGGATTTCGTCACGGAGGTCGCCAGCCACCTCATCCAGCGCATGTCTCCGATTATCGATGCCCTGGACGATGAGATCGACGACCTTGAAGAAACGCTGCTGGAAGGCCAAGCGGAAGATGGCAGGGGAAGGCTGGCCGTGCTTCGGCGCCGGGTTATCACACTTAGGCGCTACATCGCCCCCCAGCGCGACGTGATGGCGCGTCTTGCGAGTGAACGGTTGCCCTGGCTCAGCGATCTGGATCGGGCGCGGCTGCGCGAGGTAGCTGACCGAGTCACCCGCTATGTCGAGGACCTGGACGCAGCCCGTGAGCGAGCCGCCGTCACGCAAGAAGAGCTTTCCAGCCGGCTATCCGCCCAGATGAATCGAACCATGTACGTCCTGTCGCTCGTGGCGGCGATTTTTCTTCCCCTGGGGTTGCTCACCGGACTGCTCGGCATCAACGTCGGCGGCATCCCCGGCAGCGAGAATAAACTCGCCTTTCTCATCGTGTGCGCCGTACTGGGCGTCATTGCCGCCATTCAGGTGTGGCTCTTCCGGAAGAAACACTGGTTTTGAAGTCACGGGGCGCCGCGCCCGGCCCACACCAAAAGCCGGCTTTCTCTCCCTCACTCACGGCAACAATTGAAAATGGTCAAAACACTCGCCGCTCCGGCGGGCATGAACCCGATTTCCGCAGTTGGGGCTTCGCTATGGGCCGAGCCTGGGGAAAACCTGGAGTGGCGCAGACACCCAAGCGCGCAGTTTCAAAGTCTTTGCTGCAACTTTGCAAAGCATCACCCTCGCTTTGAGATCGCTTCCGCACGCACCGGCCAATGAAGCCCGCTTAGAGGCACAGACTCATTGTCTGCGCAACGAAGGCTTCCCCCAGGCTTCTCAAGTAACCCTTTACTGCGGAAACCGGGGTGAAGCCATCGTATACATGGAGGCGCGTGCCCGCAGCAGGCGGGAAACGACCGGACACTTGAAACTATGCTCATCGGACACTATATTGAGCGCAAGTTTATTTCCCATGAAGGCATGCAAGCTTCCCATGCTTGAGAGTTAAATCTTGCAACTAACCGCGCGACAGGTGGCCAAGGCCTACGGTTTTCTGTGGGCATTGAAAGATATCAATTTCGATCTTCAGCCGGGGGAATTCGTCGCCCTCCTCGGTCCCAACGGCGCCGGAAAGACCACGCTGCTCAAGATTCTCTCCGGTCTCATCCATCCCACCCAGGGCGAGCTCGAAATCGACGGCACACCCCTTTCTGCGGCGACAAGATCGTTGCGCACGTCAATAGGCTTTCTCGCTCCCAGCGAACATCTCTACGAAAACCTTACGGTTCGCGAGAATCTAACTTTCTTCTCCTCGCTTTATAATAAGAACCAATCGAACGGAGCCATTGACTCGGCGCTCGGAAGAGTCGCCCTGAGGCACAAGGCGAACGAATACGTGGGCACGCTTTCAAGCGGCATGAAGTGCCGGTTATCCATTGCCAAATGGCAGTTGCTGGAGCCCGGCCTCTTGCTCCTCGATGAGCCTTATGGCGTCCTGGACGGCAGCGGGGTAAACCTGCTCGAAGACTATTTGAAGGCCGAGTGCAAGAGCGGGAAAATTGTCATCATGGCTTCACACCATGTCGGGCGAGTGCTCCAGCTTTGCACCCGCGCCATCATCTTACATCAGGGCGAGTTGACTTTTAACGAGCCGCGGCAGCACCCGTGGGAGAGCTTCGATAAGGCCTTCGGCGCATACCTGCCCCACGGAGAATCATGCAGTTCTTGAAGCACGCCTATTGTTTGATTTGGAAAGATCTTTTGTTGGAGCTTCGTCGGCGCGAAAGCCTGCTGACGATGTTTTTCTTCGGCACGCTTCTTTTGTTCGTTTTTCATTTTTCTTTTGAAATTCCGCGCGAAAAGGTTCCCGAGATGGCCCCCGGCTTGCTCTGGCTCGCCTTCCTTTTCACGGGCACATTGGGGCTGACTCAACTATTTCAAGTCGAACGAGAGAACCATTGTCTGGACGCTTTGCTGCTTTCTCCCATCGATAGGGCAGCCCTTTACCTTGCCAAGGTTTTTTTCAATCTGCTCATGATGCTGCTCGTCGAGATCGTGGTCTTCCCGCTCTTCTGGGTGTTGTTTAACCTGGAGTCCTGGTCGGTGCTTCCCTCTCTCTTTCTCGTCGCCATGCTTGGAACTCTAGGCTTTTGCGTTTTG
>JBFJNS010000010.1:0-16961 GCA_041618055.1 Binatia bacterium | reverse complement strand
GGCCCAGTAGGGACGCTGACCCGAAAGCGATGGCTTCCTGTTCCACGGCATGCGGTGATAGACCCTTTATCTGAATTCTTCCAAAGCTTCAATCGCCGCCACGGCGCCATTCCTGCGCATCGAACGACTCCCCCGTAACGCCCGCAGATTCCTCCGCAGCCAGGTAAAGAAACACTGCCATGATTTCAGCCGGCGTCGCCAGCTTAGCGGGATCTTCTTCGGGATAGGCCTCCGCACGCATGATGGTCCGCGTCGGACCCGGATTCACCGCATTGACTCTGATGCTGACATCCTTGAGCTCCTCGGCCAGCATCTTAGTGAAGCCTTCGACACCGAACTTGGATACGGAATAGGCCCCCCAACGCGGCTTCCCGAATCGACCAACCCCCGACGAGACATTGATGATGCTCCCCTGTCGCTGCGGCATCATCACCTTGAGAACTTCCCGGGTCGTAAGAAACAAACCGGTCAAATTGACTCGGATTACTTCCTCCCATGGCTCCAAAGGGTAGTCCGCTATGGCCACGCGCGGACCCAGAACGCTCGCGTTATTGACTAGAATATGAATCGCGCCGTAGCGCCTCACCGTTGACTCCACGACGCGCTCTATATCGTCGCTCTTGCCAACATCCCCCGCACACCCCTCGACTTCTCCACCCTCAACCCTGATGTCCGATACAGCCTGTTCGACCTGGGCCGCGTTGCGTGCGCAGATCCAGACACGCGCACCAGCCCGGGCATAGGCGGAGGCTACGGCCTTACCGATTCCCTGGCTTCCGCCGGTCACCAGAGCAACCTTGCCGAGCAATTTCTTGTCGTTGGCGCTTGCCATTGAATCTGTCGTATACCATAGTCACAAAAGTCATGGAATCCTTGAAGAGTCATCAGCGCTTGTTGATATTCATGCTTTTGGTCTTGGCACTCACCAGCATCATCAGCCCGTGGTTAGCCATGGGAGCCGATTGGTTTGCGAACCAATGGTCCGCGGAGCGCTACTCTTTCTCTCGAATCTTTAACCGTACGTTCATGATCTCGGGCATCGTGCTTTTTTTTGCCTGCCGTCGCTTGCTCCGGATAGCAAGCTTCGCTCAGCTCGGCCTCGTCGCGCCGCGGGAGGGCGGCCGTGACTTTCTGACCGGCTGGGTACTGGCGATCGCATCCATGGCGGCGCTGGGGACGGCCATGTCCTTCGCCGGCGTCTTCACACCCTATTTCCGGCTTTCGCTGTCAGAATCCTTATCGCGGTGCGCGAGCGCTTTCTTCGCGGGGATCTCGGTAGGATTTTTGGAAGAGATTTTCTTTCGCGGGATTCTTTTCAAGGGTTTACTTGAGCATGGAAAGCACGCCCGCGCCTATATTCTGGCGAATCTTTTTTACTCCGCGCTCCACTTTGTCGAACCCGGCGAGCCGTACTATCTCGATCACTTCGATCCACTGGCTGGGTTCCGCCACCTCATTTCGACCTTCACACCGTTTCTCGACCCCGGGGCGATTCTGCCCGGCTTCTTCGGTCTTTTACTGCTCGGCATGGTTTTGAGCTATGCCTTCACTCGCACGGGAACTTTATATCTTTCGATTGGCCTTCACGGCGGGTGGATCTTCAGCCTGAAAACCATCCGTGTATTTGGTAACTACACCCGCCAAGACTTGGGATGGGTTTTCGGCTCCACCGACCCGAAGATCGTCAGCGGTGTTGCCACCTGGCTCGGGATATTGATCGTGCTTTTCCTGGCGCATAGGCTCACCCGGGGGCGGCTAGGGCTCGGCGCCGGTCAGCCTCCCTTAAAACAGGAATGATTTTTTCCGCCAATCGCGCGGCGATGAGGCGATAGCCAGCCGCGTTCGGGTGAATGGCATCGCTTTTAAGTCTGCTGTCGGAAAGAATATCTTTCAAAACCTGCGGCGCATAGACAGCCCCGTACTCGCTTGCGACTTCCTGAAACATCGGCGAGTATTCATCGGTGAACAAGCCCAGCTTCAAGCCTGCTAGCACCACGATCGCGCCGCGCGTTTGAATTCCGCGCACGATCTCTTCCAGTTTTTTCCGTGTCTCCGCTAGCGGGATTTGGCGCAGAAAGTCGTTGCCTCCAAGCAACACGACGACAAGGCGGGGGTTTCTCTCAAGAACATCGTCGGCAAGACGCGCCAGAGCTTTTGCGGTCGTGTCCCCCCGCCGGCCGGCGTTGATAACGGGGCGACCCAACTCGCGCGCGAGAACGGACGGATAATCTTCTCCGCGACTAGCGCCGACACCTTCCGTCAGGCTGTCGCCGAAGCAAATGAGCGTCTCGCCTTTCGAATTCAGGTTGCGAACGGCATCAATGCTTTCACGACCGCAGGCACCCAAGAACAGGGCGAGACATAAAAGACCCAGACCCATTGCTCGTTGGAGTCGTTTCAAAACGGATTCCTCTGCCGCAGATAAGGTTCGGCCCGGGCCTAGGCGCGCGCCTAGAGTGGTAAGAACAGACAACCGCGCACACTCGAAGTCATTGTTGCGGCTCAGCAAGTCACCGCCCTTGCTGTGAGCTCCGTTGAACGGGTCGTCCCGGCTACTCAGGAAAATTCCCGCTGCGACATTCCGATTCAATCTGCGCGAACGGGGATGCAATGCGTCGGATGGACTAAAGCATAAATCCTCGCGCCTTTCTCGTAGCGCTGCGACGGGCCGGCAACGACGCGCAGGCTCCCGGCCTGGGGGGAAATTCCGACCGAGTAATCCACCGCGTCGCCGAAATAAATGCGCCGCTCAATGACTCCGGAAAATAGATTATAACCGTGGCTTTTTAGTTCCCGCGCCTTTGCTTCGTCGCTCACTAGGAGAATATGATGAGGCCGAACGCAGACCGACGTTTCATCCTCGGGCGAAATAGCTGCTGCCTCAGCTACCTGAATTTCAATCCCATCGCCCAGGGATAATTTATTGAGGCTCGTCGCCCGCCCGGTGAGAATATTGGTCTTGCCAATAAACTCAGCCACAAATCGAGTTTTGGGTTGCTCGAAGATCTCCACGGGGCTGCCGACTTGAATCACCCTCCCGCGGTTCATGACAACGATGCGGTCCGAGGTCACCATAGCCTCTGCCTGGTCATGTGTAACGTACACCGTCGTAATGCGGAACTCCTCGTGCAGGCGCCGGATTTCAAAGCGCATTTCCTCGCGCAAATTGGCGTCCAGATTACTCAGCGGTTCGTCGAGCAGAAGAATTTGCGGCTCCACAACCAAGGCCCGCGCAAGCGCAACCCGCTGCTGTTGGCCGCCGGAGAGCTCGCCGGGATATCGGTTCGTCAATGCTTCCAGGTGCACGATCTCCAATAGCGTTGTGACCTTCTGATCCACTTCATGCTTCGTGAGTTTCTTGAATTTGAGCCCATAAGCCACATTCTGAAACACCGTCATGTGCGGCCAGACGGCATAGCTTTGAAAGATCATTGACATATTACGCCGCTCCGGGGGAACCATGACGGTCACTGAAGAAATCACCTGATCATTGACACGGATCTCGCCGCCATCGGGTTGAAGAAACCCGGCGATCAAGCGCAGCGTGGTAGTCTTGCCGCATCCTGAAGGACCGAGGAGGGATACAAATTCTCCGTCGCCGATGTCCAAATCGAGCGCTTCCACCGCAGCCGTCTCGGCGAAAGTTTTCGTCAGCTTTTGGAGGGCTACTGTTGCCATGGGCTATTCTCTCATCGCCACCACATCCCGGGCCGCAAACCATTGAACCGCGAGAATGACCGCGAACGAAACCACCAGCAAAAGAATGCCCAGAACGGCGATGACTCCCACTTGTCCTTCTTCTTTGAGGTCGAAAATGACCACGGATACGACTTTTGATGCCGGCGTGAAGAGCAAAATGGATGCGCTCAATTCGCGAATCACGCCTATGAAAATGAACGACCATGCGGCAATCAGACCCGAGCGGGCAAGAGGCGCCGTTACATCCTTGAGAGTTGTCAGCCGGTTGGCACCGATAATGCGGCTCGCGTCTTCAAGTTCCGGGTGAATGCTCTTGAAAGTCGATTCTGCCTGGGAAAACCCGATGGGCATTTCTTTGGTCAAATAGGCCACAAAGAGAATCCAAACGGTGCCGTACAGAACAAGGGGCGGTCGGGTATAGGCAATAAACAACCCCACCGCCAAAACAATCCCCGGAATCACCAGCGGAGCCAGGGCGAAGAATGTGAGGTAACGCGCGCCCCGAAACAAGTTTCGATTCGTTATGTAGGCGATCAATGTTGCCACTAGTGTACCGAACGTGGCCGTGAGTATTCCCAACTTGAAGGTGTTGTAGATTGCCCGTTGCGTATCCCCGTACTGAAAAAAGGCGAAGGTAAAATTCTTCAGGGAAAAATTGTCCCAAGTGAGAGGAAGGGCCCAGGCTTTAGAAAGCGCCGCCTTTAGCAGAATCCAGTAAGGCAGGAACACCGAAAGAGAAAGAATTCCAAGCACCAAGAGCAGCACCGGAATGCGCCACCAGCCCAAGCGGATCAATCGCTTCTGCCCTCCTTTCCCTCCTACGGTGCTGAAACCTCGCCGCCCCAGGATTTTCTTCTGCAACCAAATCAGAACCATCGTCGCCAATAGCAGCGGTACGGAAAAGGCAGCGGCCAGATCCAGGCGCGGCGGATACTGAAATAAAGCCCAGATCTGTGTGGTAATCGTGTGCAGCCCCGCGGGGAGCCCCAGAATCGCCGGGGCGCCAAAGAGAGATAAAGAGTGAAGAAAGGCGAGAATGAACCCTCCGAGCAGCGCCGGCAGCGCCAGGGGAAGGGTGATCGTCCATGCGGTGCGCCATTTATTGGCCCCCAGGATCTCCGCAGCATCCTCCAGATCCGACGAGATGAGCTCGCACACGTTGGCGATCATGGAAAACACATAGGGAAAACTGTAAAGGGCCATGACGAATATCAAACCCTGCATCGTGAAAATGTTGAAAAAAAATTCCTCCGAACCTGTCACCGCTCGGTAAAACTTGTTGAGGGCGCCCGCGTTGGGGCCGGCCAGCAGTGTCCATGCAAAAGCGCCCAGGAAGGGCGGCGTCACGAACGACGCCATGACCAGCGCGCGGATCGGCTTCTTCCACGGCAGGTCTGTTCGCGTCACCAACCACGCAAGCAGCGTACCGATAAAGACCGCGAGCACACCCACCCAGAAGGAAATGATTAGCGTGTTCCAGATCGCCTTGAGAAATTGCTGATTGGTAAAAACCTCGAGGTACCTGTGAAGTGTAACCCCCGATTCATCCCACAGGCTGGCTCGGAAAATCGACCCTAAGGGAAACAGCATCAGGAAAACGAGAAACAGCCCCGCCCCAAGCCACACGGGAAACGTTGGGTCCCCCAAGTGCAGAACCGACCAGCCCGTGTGGCTTACCCGATCGAGCGTCCTCGTTCCTGATGCGGGCATTAAAACTTCTGTACAGCCTTAAGCGCCGAAAATTTCCACGAAGCGCTTCTTGATCTCGGCGTTACGCTTTTCAAGCTCGTCGGCATCGGCCGGCAAGAGGTTCAGGTCCTTAAGCTTCGGTTTGTCCGCCGGATACGTCACATCCGGATGACCGGTGTACAAACCCTCCCGATCTGCCAGGAGTTGCTGGGACTCCTTGGAAAATATGAACTCCGTAAAAAGTTTGGCTGCGTTTGGGTGCGGCGCGTCCTTGGCGATGGCCACCGGCGATACCACCAGGGGAACCCCCTCCTTTGGATAAACGATCTTGATCGGGTTTCCCTGCTTTTGAGTTTTGTAATAAAAATATTCCGCGCCATTGACACCCACGGGCCTTTCCCCCGAGGCGACCACGCCGGCCGGATCATTTGCGGATTGGACCAAGTGTATTTTGTTTTTTGCCAGATCGCGGAAGTAGTCCCAGTTGTACAGATTAATAAGTGCCAGCACATGCGTCATGATGATCCCGCTGTAGCCCGGATGAGCTGAAACCAGTTTGCCGCTCCATTTGGAATTCACCAGGTCTTTCCAGCTCTTCGGCGCATCTTTTTCCGGAACAACCTTGGGATTGTGGGCTATCACCGACAAAGTGGCGCGCATCCCGTAATAAAAACCATTCTTGTCTTTGAACCCTTCTGGAAAAACGTTCACTCCTTGGGGCGTGTGTTTGAGCAATAACCCCTTCTCCTTGAGAAGCTCAAAATGACCGGCATCGGAGGTATGGATGAGATCGACATTCTTTATCCCTGCCGAAGATTCCTGCATAACCCGCTGCAAGACTCGCTGCGAGCCGGTGCGGTGCACCTCCACTTCGATTCCCTTGTACTTGTTCTGAAAAGCATTGGCGAGGGCCGTCGAAGAAGGGAGCGCTAACGACGTATACCAAACGACCTTCCCCTCTTTTCTGGCTGCTTGAACAAGCGATGCATCTTGGGGAAAGGCCTGACTAAACCAGCCAACACATAGGGATAGCGTAACAACGCAAAGCTTTGCTTTCATGGTTACAACCTCCTGCGTCAAAGATTAGAGATATCACCCACTTGATTATTAGTCTGCACGGAATCCTTAAGTCTACAGCCAACCCCCGTAGAGTTATGCTCGGGTACTCCTTCTCGCCCCCTGGCGAGCGGGCCGAAGCCCTTCGCTAAGGGCTCAATAAATCGTTCAAACTTGTTATTAGGGGAAGCTGCTCGAGATGCTCGACCTGATCAATTATTTCATTGACTTTTTGCTCCCGCAATAGCAACCCGGCGTTACTACGAAATTTGTCCAAGAGTTCCTCCGGCGGCAAAGGCTCCTCCATGCCGCCCCGTGGATTAGGCTGATTTTCTTCGACCACTGTGCCATCGTCTAGCCTGATTTGTACGTGCCCCGAAAAGTGGCGTGGATAGTCAATTGTCGGATCAAGCTCGTAGCGAACTTTTCTCGCTAAATTAATAATTCTTTCGTCCCGGATCGCCTCCTCGGAAAATTCTTCCAAGCCGGCACGGCCCCGAACCAGCATCGCAGCAATACTGTAAGGCAGACTAAATTTTGCGCCGTAGGAAGTCATCGGCCGCCGCTTGTCTTCGATGGGCTCCCACAGGCGGTGCACCGGCCCTGCCGCCGTGCGACAGACGACTTCGGCGATGCGCTCAGGGACAAACGCGTGTTTTCTTTTCAGTTTGAGCGCACAATCCATGTAAGGGTGAGAGATCGAACCGCAGGGATAAGATTTAAACGCGAGGCGCGGGATCTCCCATATCTCACCTAGTTCGCCGAGTTTCTCAAAATGATATTCATCCGGTCCCCCGAACGAGCGATAGAAACCGTGGGGCCCTTCAAAAACTGCCGCGGGACCGCGAAAGCCCTCCTGCGCCAGGAGCGCCGCGATGACGCCCCCATGCGCAGCCCATCCCGGGTGAAGTCGTTTGCTCCAGGTGCCGTCGGCAAGATACTCGATGATCCCGGAACTCTGACTCCCGCATAGACCGAAGGCATCGCTCCACTGCGAGGGATCAAGTTTATAAAGCTTTCCCGCCGCCGCCGCGGCGCCGAAAGTCGAGCACAGACCCGTAGGATGAAAACCACGAGCGTGGAACTTGCCGGGAGCCACCAGGCCAACCTTGCACATGACCTCCGTGCCCGCAATGGCCGCCTCCAAGACCTCCGCACCGCTCGCGCCGATCTCCTCTCCAACTGCCAACGCAGTAATCGCGGCGCAGCATCCCGTGTGGACAATAGCCTCTTCCAACGTGTCATCGTAATCGAGCCCGTGGGCAAGGGTGCCATTGGACATCACGGCATTAGCGGCCGCCACCTTGCTCGATGAACCGATCACTCGGCTGCTTGCAGGTCCCCCAAGTCGCTGCGTGACGCGCGTCACCATGGCGCCGAAATCCATGGTCGACGAAGCCAGGGCCACTCCGAGCGTGTCAAGAAAAACCATCTTGGCTTTCTCGCTCACAGCATGGGGTACATGAGAGAGCGTAAGCCCGCTCACGAACTTGGCAACGCCCTGCGAGTATGTTGTCATCGTCGTTTCCGTAATGTTATGGACCGGCTCTTACTCAAACCTGGTTTCTTGCTGCCCGAGAGCGCGCTCAGGAGAGCGCTGAGGGCTTTTAATTGCTCCAGTCGGGTCACCAGCTCGATCACCTGTTCCGCAGACTTCCGTGGTATGACGAGGTCGGCACAATCAAGGAATTTTTCTGCCACCTCCGTCCAGGCCATGGGCTTTGCGGGGTGCCCTCTGGCGACATCGTACCGCCCTTCGATGACTCTGCCACTTTTGAGCGTTACCCGAATGCGGGTGCGGACCTGGTCGTAGCCGAGGGCCTCCAGCTCATCATCGACATAAAGGGTGACCCGCTTCATGAGCGCCACGGTTTTTTTGTCCCGGACCTTCCTTTCCTGAAATTGCGCGATACCGGCCTTACGCTCTAAAACCGCAATCGCCATGCAGAACGGAATACTGAATTTCCCTTCCAGAGCGGTTTTAGGCATGGGGTAGATCAAAGCGTTAGGAACATTGGAGTTCGTGCCAACCGCAATGGATTCGATGTCCGCGGCACGAAGATCATGCTCCTTGACCAAGTCCAAGATCAAATCCTGTGCTGGATGTGAAAGTGACCCTGACGGGTATGGCTTGATAGAGATCCCGGGCTCGACGACAAAGAATGGCCGTCCCAGGCGGCCGGAAATTTTACTGTCGTCATAGCCCCCCGCCATGGCGTTATAGAACCCCCGCCGTGCTTCCAAAATATTCGTTGCCGCTGTGAACCTCCCTTGAGCCAAGAGTGCGGCCGTCACTCCATTCTCCGCCGCCCGGCCGGCGTGCAGCGGCTTGGTCATTGTGCCAAAGTTTTCCCGCAATCCCGAGGCCATGCTGGCGGCAATTCCTAAAGCTCGGACAATCGCCTCTTCCCTGAGCTTGAGGATCTTCGCCACCGCCATTGCCGCCCCCAACCCCCCCATGGTCGCCGTGGAGTGAAATCCGGATTGATAATGCCGGGGGTTGATCGCATCGGCAATCCGGCATTCGACTTCCACCCCGAGAATATAGGCAAGCAAAAACTCTTGACCGCTGATTTTCTCTTTTTCTCCGATGGCTAACACAGCCGCTAGCACCGGGGTTGTCGGATGCGTCAATAGGCCGTAAACCGCTTCTTTCGATGTGGAGAGCTGCGTATCATCGTAATCCATCGCGTGACCGGCGACGCCGTTGGCCAACGCCGACTTGGGGGCCGGGGCCCGAAAGTTGGCTCCAAGCACCGTCGATTCCTCTTTACCCCTCATCTGCCGAATATGAGATTGAATGATGCGCGAGCATTCATCCGTCGATCCGGCCAATGCGACACCCAAACCATCGAGAATGAAACTTCGCGCCAACGCTACGACTTCGTTGGGTAGATCGCGATACCGGGTCCTCGCGACGAAACTTGCCACTTCCTGCGTTAGGGTCATCGTACACTCTCCCTTTCTGGATGATTGTCTTCGCTGCCGGGGAATCTTTATTATCAATCTGGATTCGGCAGTTCAAGATAAACCCCGTCCGAGCCTTCCATGGCAAGTAGAAAATAGCTGAAAGCAGTCGGGGTCCGGAAAATAGCTCAGTTTTCAGGGCCTGAAAACTGCGATTCAACCGCTCTTACCTTCTCAGAAGTGCCATGTGCCAAAGCCGAATTTCAAATTGCGCGGCGCTCTGCTTTGCCGCCCCAGGCTTCGTCGTACGCTCGCCCTTACCGTTCTTGCATCTCGCGCCATAGCTTTAAGTATCAACTGGAGAAATTCGGATCAATTCAAATGATTCACCCCTCATTTCCGGCCGGCATGGCTGCGGTGTAGGTCTCTGGGCTCGGCAGGTCTTTTTCCCTTCGTGTCAATCGATTACCCAAGTCCCTATATCGATCTAAGCGCAGGCCAAAGCGGAACAATTCACGCCTGCGCTTGCGGAAGCGGGCGTCACCTGAAGCACTCAGGGACTCTTGCGGTGCTCCGCACTCGCCTTGGTTATTGACACCTACAGTAGGCCGAGTTAAGGTACAGCTTGAATTTTATCTGGACACCTTATCCAGAGTGGTGGAGGGATCGGCCCTTCGAAGCCACAGCAACCGGTTCTGGAATACGGAACGCTGGTGCTAATTCCCACCTTCCCTATGGGGAGGGAAGATAAGGTGAGGTTAAGCCTCTTCTTATCGCAAAGCGGGAAGAGGTTTTTTTTGGCCTGGAGTTGAGATATGAGCACTCGCCTGACGACAGACCAGATCGAGCGATACAGCCGCCAGATCATGATTCCAGAGCTCGGTGGCAGGGGTCAGGTGCGGCTGCGCCAGGGGCGCGTGCTCGTGGTCGGCGCGGGAGGGTTAGGGTCGCCCGCGGCATTCTATCTGGCGGCAGCCGGCATCGGAACATTGGGACTAGTCGATTCCGATCGTGTCGAGTTATCGAACCTGCAACGGCAAATCCTCCATGCAACGTCGGACATCGGGCGGCATAAAGTAGAATCCGCGCGGTATAGGCTCAACCAGCTGAACCCTGAAGTCGAAATAATCGTCTACCCGGTTAGGATTGAAGAAGCCAATGCCGCGGAGATCTTTTCGGCTTACGACTTCATCATCGACGGCAGCGATAATTTTTCCACGAAGTTTCTGGTCAATGATGTAGCCGTGAGCCGGGGCATCCCGTTCTCGCATGCTGGAATCGTGAGGCTGCAAGGTCAGACGATGACGGTCATTCCCGGGAAGAGCGCCTGTTACCGGTGCCTTTTTCGCGAGCCCCCACCCCCGGGAGAAATTCTCAACTGCCAGCAGGCAGGCATTCTAGGAGCCGTGGCGGGAACCATCGGGTCCATCCAGGTCACGGAAGCCATCAAATACTTGACGGGATTCGAAGAGGGGCTATTAACAAACCGTTTACTGACTTACGACGCTGCTGCGATGAGATTTCACACGGTGGTTGTTAGCAAAGACGACCGATGCACCGCGTGTCACGGCACATCCGCAGAGGCGTCATCTGCCACCCCCGCTGCCCAGGATAGAGTAGTCGAAAGGAAGACCGATGAGCTTCGTTAAAGGACTCCAGTGCAAGGAGTGTGGCCAGGATTATCCGAAAGAACCAATTCATGTCTGTGAGCTTTGCTTTGGGCCGTTGGAAGTACTTTACGACTATGATCGCATGGCCAAAACGATAAGCCGCGAGAAAATCGGTTGCCGCGATAAGAACCTATGGCGCTACCGCGAGTTGCTGCCTATAGATGGCCAACCTCGAGTGGGTCTCTATTCTGGCTATACCCCGCTCGTTCGAGCCCACCGATTAGCGCAAGCATTGGGCGTTCGGGAGCTTTATGTCAAAGACGACTCCGTGAACCATCCGACTTTCTCGTACAAAGATCGGGTCGTATCCGTCGCCATCTCCAAGGCCGTTGAATTCGGCTTTGACACGGTATCATGTGCCTCTACCGGCAATCTTGCTAATTCCGTTGCTGCTCACGCCGCTCAGGCCGGCCTTGCCTGCTACGTCTTCGTACCGGACGGCTTGGAGCAAGGTAAGATCATCGGCTCCGCTATTTATGGGCCACGGACCATTGCCATCAAGGGTAATTACGACGACGTCAACCGGTTATGCAGTGAAATTGGTGACAAGTACAGTTGGGCGTTTGTGAACGTAAACTTACGCCCCTACTATGCCGAGGGTGCCAAAACCCATGCTTTCGAAGTCGCCGAACAGTTGGGATGGAAGCTGCCCCAGCACATGATCGTCGCCTCGGCGGGTGGAACCATTCTTCCTAAGATTTCCAAAGCGTTCAAAGAACTCATCAAAGTTGGCCTGGTCGCAGACAGCGGGTGCAAGATCTATTCGGCTCAAGCTGCGGGCTGTGCGCCGATCATCGAGGCGCTGCATAACGGAACCGATTCGATCACGCCCGTGAAGCCAAGAACAATCGCGAGTTCCATTGCCATTGGCGACCCGGCTGACGGTTATTACGTGCTTCAGGCGCTGCGGGAGTCGGGGGGATGGGGCGAGAGCGCTACCGACGACGAAATCATTGAAGGCATCAGGCTGCTGGCGCAAACGGAGGGAATATTTACCGAGCCTGCGGGCGGGACTGAGATCGCCGTCGCTAAGAAGCTCATTGAGAAAGGACGCATACCGCGCGACGAGTCCATCGTTATCAGCATTACGGGTAACGGGTACAAAACCCTCGAGGCGGTCGCCGGCAGCGTTGAAAAGCCCATCACGATCGACGCCAAGCTAGAGAATTTTGACGCCCTTTACCAGCAGCTGAATCAACCCGCCATCGCCACGGCCGCCATGCGTTGACCCGCTCCCGGTGATCGAACCACAGCACGGCTCGCGGTTGACGAGGCGCCTTGCAAGGGGATGGGCGACGTTTTATGTTATTTAAGAATTTCAACGACTAACGGTGTGAAATACTGAGGAGGAACGAAATGTCTGTTCGAGTACGTGTACCGACTCCTTTGCGCAAATTCACTCAAGGGGCCGATGAAGTCAACGCTCAGGGAAACAACATCCGCGCCCTGGTAGAAGATCTGGAAAAACAATATCCGGGGATTAAAGAGCGAATCTGCGATGAAAACGGTAAGGTTCGCCGATTCGTGAATGTCTACGTCAATGGCGACGACATTCGTTTTTTGCAGAATCTGGAGACTGCGCTCAAAGAAGGAGACAATATCTCAATCGTTCCCGCCATTGCCGGAGGCCGGTGAAGCGCGAAACGAACCGATGACGACTAGCGCCGGAGCCAGTTTGCGTCTGATTCCAGGGGCGCCGACCGAACCGAGGAAAGTCGAGTCGCCGCTGGACCTGATCGGCAACACTCCCTTAATTGAAATCCGCAATATTACCGCCGGGCTTCCGCCTGGAGTGAAAATTTTTGCCAAGCTTGAGGGTTTTAATCCGGGCGGGTCGGTCAAGGATCGTGCGGCACTCAGGATGGTCCAGGACGGGATTGAGACCGGCAAGTTAACATCCGGAGAGACGATTCTCGACTCGACTTCGGGAAACACCGGGATCGCGCTGGCCATGATCGGCAGGGTCCTCGGTTATCCCGTGGAACTTGTCGTGCCCGCCAACGTCAGCATAGAGCGCAAGCGAGTCATTCAAGCTTACGGGGCGAAGATCATTTATAGCGACCCCTTGGAAGGCTCCGACGGAGCCATTCGGCTGTGCCGCAAGGTTCTGCAAGAGAATCCCAGTCGCTACTTCAAGCCGGATCAATACTTCAACATCATGAATCCGCAGGCTCACTACGAGACCACCGGGCCCGAAATCTATCAACAGACGAAGAAAAGGATCACCCACTTTGTAGCCGGGATCGGGACGGGCGGAACGGTGATCGGAACGGGCCGTTATCTTAAGAAGGTCAACTCTAAGATCCGAGTTATCGCTGTGGAGCCGGATGATGCCCTGCACGGTCTCGAGGGGCTCAAGCACATGGCTAGCTCGATTGTTCCCGGCATCTATCACGAGGAAGAGGTGGATGAAAAATTGTCCGTTTCGACCGAAGATGCCTATGCGATGGTCTATCGATTGAGCCAAGAAGAAGGAGTTTTGGTGGGCCAGTCTTCCGGCGCGGCGATGGTTGCTGCGATCCGCGTCGCCCGCAAGTTGAGCACGGGTACCGTCGTAACGATATTCCCCGATTTTGGCGACAGATATCTATCGACCAATTTGTGGGTTGGATGGCGTGATCGAATGGCGGTTGGGAAACTGAAGTTTTCAATTTAATAGCGGTCCGGATGAAGATTAACGTCCGGGAGCCCGCTTACCTCACATACGCTCAAAGCTAATGACGAAACCGAGCGTGGCTCTTTCTAGATGCAGTTCAACGTGAGCTTAACGCTCGCGCTGCCACGGGGAGTGAGGGAAAAAGCTCAATCAGGCATCTAATTGACTGTTAAAGATCTGAAATCGAGCTAGATTCCGCACTTGATACTGAAGTTCACGACGGCCAAGATTCGAACCGGTCAACTAAACCCACCACCGAGCCCGGCCGAGCGAAAGCACACAACTGTCCAAATTCAAAGTCGTTTTGGGCACATGGAGCTTTTCACTATGAGCTGTGGCCGTCGGCTGTGACCATGCAGACTCCGAGAACTGCTCGCTATTTCCCGAACGCCGCTGGCTTATAGCAATCCCGTATTTGCATCGGAAGGTTCAAATATCGCCTGTCTTGAACTAGGCAATTATCGCCTGTCTTGAACTAGGCAATCAGGGATCAACAAAGATAGGACGCACACGTAATTTTAGAACCGAGAGAGAGGAGTGTGATCAAAGGGTTTTTATTCCGTGGACGCTGAGATTGAAAGCACCAATGCTCCGCCTTCGTGGGGTGGCCCGCCGAGCATAAAATTGCCGCGATTCTGAAGTCGTACGGTCGTATCCAACAGGGGTTTCTCCCCCTCCAGCAATCGAACCTTCAAGGCTATCTGCTTGTTGCGAAACTCCTGCGGTGTGACGGAAAGTGACCGGCCACCGGGAATCTCGAATGTCGCATCGCCTTGCCAGGAGACGGTTTGGGAGTCTTCTTTGAGAAGGCGGTAAGAGCGATATTTCATGACCTTCAGCTGCTTTTCCAACGGTTTGAGCCTCGCGTCAAATTCATCGTTCTTGTTAGTGGCCAGAATCGTACCAATCTTAACCTGCACTGCGGACCCAATGTTTTCCGCCGCGTGCCCGTGAGCAACCGCTACTATTATGCTAAAAAGAAGGCCTGGTTTCAGTACTTTCTGCAGCAGGTTCATTTTCACCTTCTTGATTTTGATACAACCAAATCACTGTCGTCTTAGTCTCGTCCTCACGTAACAGTGCAACATTGCGTCCATACGCGTCAATCGAATCAACGGTTGCAAAATTATTTCCCTGGCTGCCAGATCGCCAACCGGGGAAGAAGGACTCGATGGACAAAGCGGCAATGAGCATGACGATAAATGCGGGCACCGCCCAAGCCAGCCTTGGCCCAACAAAAGCAGAATCTACCCAATCCCACAGTCTCTCATGCCATGCTTTTCTTTCCGTAATGCGCTGGCGGACCTCACGCCAAAACGGTCCCAAAGCAATCTGTCCAGCGCTTGCTTCCAAATCCCGCTTCAACCAGTTGTCTAGTAATTCCAGTCGGCGCCGACCCTCGCCACACGCGACACAGGTTTCCACGTGCAACCGGACCGCCTCAGCCTCGGATTGCCGTAACTCGCCATCCAACCAGGCTCCCAACGACTCCCTTACGTCCTCACACTTCTTCATAAATATGCGCTCAGCTTTTCCTGTAACTTTTTTCTCGCATAATGCAGCCGGCTCATCACCGTGCCTTCGGAACAGCCGAGAATTTCGCCGATATCTTTGTAAGAGAGACCTTCCACGGTCCTCAATACAATGACCGCTTTGTGCTCGGGTGTCAAATTGTTAACCGCCTCGATCAACTTTTCCCGAATTTCTCTGTCGTGAACATCGGAAAACGGATCCCTCGCAACCTCGTTCTGTTCCTCTAATACACCGTCCATACTCTCCCGGAAATCTAACGGATTCCTCTTTTGACGTCTTTGATAATCGATCGCAATATTGACGGCGATTCTATAGAGCCATGTGTAGAAGGACGATCCTCCCTGAAAGCTCTTAAGCTTTCTGTAGGCTCGGAAAAATGCTTCTTGCGCCACGTCCAACGCATCCTCTCGGTTGCGTAACAAGCCGAGGACAACCATGTAGACTTTCTGGTGGTAGCGCGCAACGAGTTCTTCAAACTTTGTAACGTCTCCAGCGTGACACCTCTGGACCAACTCCCAGTCGCTTAACTCCACGATAACCCTGCCTTTTTGACGTTTTGCAAAGGCCTTTATTCAGCCCCGCATTAAACCTTACAATTAAACCTTGAATTTTCCCAGAATTACCATAAAATAGGACCGTTTTCTTTAACTTTTTCCCAGATCCAAGCGCCCAATCTTAGTAAAGGACCGCGCGATGCTCGTTAAATGTCCAAACTGCAAGACCACGTACAAGGTATCAGACGAGTATCTCAAAGACACTACTCCGACGTTCCGGTGCTCCCGCTGCAAACACACTTTCGAGCTTGAGGGCGGCGATGTCGGTCACCGTTCCCCGGTCACCAAACCTCCAGGAGAGCCGAACTCTGCTAAGAACGCGTCAGAAGAGCTACGTTTCAAGTTCGCGCCCCGCAAAGAGATTCAGAGGACGGTGCGCGAAGAACAAACGGACCGTCCAGGGAATGTGTCCGAGGCCCCTGTTTCCTCTGCGGCCGCTACCGGCGAAATCGACGAGGGATGGTCCTCGGTGCAAGGCGACAATAAGTCGGAACCGCCGTTTACGATTTCGGCCCCGCCCGAGTGGGATAAAGACGAGCATTTTGTCGCCCATGATAGCGCTTCTGGTCCCGAGGACACGATCTTCGAGTCTCTCCCGCCGCCGCACGGAGGTGACGATAACGTGGCAGCGCTCGATCCCCATCGTGATCAGCAAGCTTCAACGATGCCGTACATGACATTGTTTGCATTTCTCATTATCTGCTTTTCAGCGCTCACTGCGCTCAATAACACCTACCCAGAGGCATCCCAGGAGGTGGTCAGGAAAATTCCCTTAGTGGGACCCGCAGTTGTCAGAAACAGTCACCTGAAACTCGGCGTGGCTTTGAAATCGATTCAGGGTAACTATCAGACGATCCAGGGCAATCGAGAGGTCTTTGTTGTTACGGGCATCGCAATGAATCAGAATCCTGTTGTCGTGCGTGAAGTCCGACTCGGAGGACAAACTTACGGCGAGGACGGGAATATGGTTGAACAGCAAAGCATATGGGTAGGCAACGCCCTCTCGCCAAAGATTATTCGCGGCATGACTCCACAAGACGTTGCGGATCTGCAACGTCTTAAGCCGCTCAAGAGCTTTGAAATTCCCCCTGGCGATTCCGTGTCTTTCACCATAGTATTCCTGACGCCACTTAAGGCGATAAAAGACTTTAGCTGTGAGGTGTTGGCAGCCGAAGGAGAAGCCTAGGTGGATTTGCC
>JBFJNS010000009.1:0-17369 GCA_041618055.1 Binatia bacterium | reverse complement strand
CTTCTGCTTTCTTGGCAAGTCGCCTCGCTCTTCCTGCCCGAGTATGTGCTTCCGGGGATCCAGATGATCTTTCAAGAATTTCTGAAAATGGGACGGGACGGAACTCTCTTCTGGGATACTCTCTTAACGCTCGACCGAATTTTGCGCGGCCTCGCTTTAGGTTTCACCGTAGGAGGGGCATTTGGTGCGATCATGGGAACCGTGAAGAGGACCGAGCCCTATGTGATGCCTATCATTAATTTCATCATGGGCGTTCCGGCCCTCTCCTGGACATTGATCGTAATCTTGTGGTTCAGCGGGACGGAGACACGAATCCTCGTATTAATGCTCGCGATTTCGTTTCCCGTATTCGCCCATAGCATCCTAGACGCTATCAAGGGGGTCTCCAAAGAATGGATGGAGATGACGCTGGTATTCCGGCCCACGCGGGGGCAGGTTTTTCGAATGCTGATTCTTCCGACGATCATTCCCCATATCCTGACGGCCTGGAAAGTGACCGTCGGTTTCGCCGTTCGTGTGGTCATCGTCGCGGAGCTGGTCGGTGCCTCGACAGGCGTCGGTTACCGGATGCTCCAGCAACAGGCGCTTTTCAATATGAGCGGCGTTCTCGCCTGGACTCTGGTTCTCGTCTTCAGCGGGCTCGGCATGCAGTTTGTCATCTCCATGGTAGAATCTCGCTTGCTCCGTTGGCGACCTAGCACACCGTAATATGCCGAAAATCGAATGCCACAATCTGACCAAGGTCTTTCGCATCCATGACCAATCCTACGAAGCGATCAAGGGCCTAAGCTTCGAGGTTGCCAGCGGAGAGCTGGTTGCCGTGGTCGGTAAAACGGGTTGTGGAAAATCCAGCACCTTAAACATTCTCCTTGGACTGGAACGACCGACCCAGGGAAGGCTGCTCATAGACGGTAAGGAGCCGTACAACGATTTCGACTTCTTTCGCGGGAAAATATCGGCGGTCTTTCAGACAGACCGACTGCTTCCTTGGAGGACGGTGCTTCAGAATGCAACTTATGGGCTGGAGATCTTGCGTATCGAACGAGCCGAACAGGTGGAACGGGCGCGCTATTGGCTGGACAAGCTCGGACTCACACAATTTGAAAACGCCCATCCGCACCAGCTTTCCGGAGGAATGAGGCAAAGGGTCGGCATTGCGCGGGCCTTTTCCATCAATCCAGATCTACTCCTCTGCGACGAGGCCTTTGGTCATCTCGACGAAGTGACGGCGAGGCAGCTACGGGCTGATTTTCTAAATCTAATTTTTGAAACCAAAAAAACATCCATTTTCATCACTCATGATATCGACGAGGCTCTGGAGCTGGGAGCGAGGGTCCTGGTGCTCGGCAAGCCGGCCCGCTTACTGATGAACGTGGAGGTTCCTCCGGCCATGAAGGAAAAGCCCGAAAAGCAGACGGCATTGAAGAACCGAATCATTGAAGCGATCGAGAACGACGCGTCGGATTAGCAGTAATGATTCCGCCGAAAGGGTGCGAGACAATCCGTTCGTGCGTGAAATGCCTCAGCACGAACGAGTAGCATAGATAAACCTCCAAGTATTCAGCCGTCCGTCCCCAGCCAATGTCTTGGACGGCCATCGCGTGCAGCGGCGAGCAGGAATGGAAGCTCTCGCGTCGGATCCTATTTTTGCAGACCGATTTGCTTGAAGAACCCCGAATCTTCCAGGCTCTTGACCAAACTCATGTCGACGAAATCCTCTGGATTGGCCGTCTTGGCTTTGGGGTGAATGCTCTGTTTTAGCGCCTCGGCGATACCGTCGCGCGTAGGATAGGGCGGCCGCGCGATATAGTCCAGCCCATACTGATATGTAGTCTCCATGATCTCGTCGTCTTGATCCCGGGTATACTTTTGTAACACTTTTTTCGTAAACGGTTTGTCTGTGATCATTTTCTCGATTCCTTCCGAATAGCCCTTGAGAAAATTGAGCACGACATCGCGGTTAGCGCGGATATAAGAACGCGTCGACGCGATACCCTGATGTGGAAAAGCAACCCCTGCCTTCGCCATGTCGATCAAGACATGAGCGCCGGCCTTTTTTGCTCGAAGGTTCGTGGGCGACGAGAACGGTGCGGCAACAATAAGGCGTTTGGAGATCGCGGCCGCAAGTTCAGGCATGCCTCCGATCTGCAAAAAGGTAACATCCTTTTCGGGCTGGAGACCATGCTTCTGAAGCACGTAGCGCATGGTGAAGTCGGTGGAGGAACCAAAACGCGTCACGCCGACCGTCTTGCCTCTAAGGTCCTCGATAGACTTGATATCCGGCGTTGCCATCAAATAAAAGGCCGGCATGTTCGCTACGCCGCCGACAAAGACCAGATCGGTCCCCCCCAGATTGGCGTTTACCACAGGGGCCCCGCCGGTATAACTGATTTGGGAATCGCCCGCGAGCATTACCCTGACCACCTGCGGCGCGCTCGGGATGTATAGCAGGGTGACCTCAAGACCGTATTTGGCAAACGTGTTGGCCTCGGCGGCAACCCACAAAGCGCTACTGATGCCGCTGATGGCCGGGTAGATCACATTGAGTTTGGTTTTGCCCTGAGACCACGCCGGCGCTGTCATCAAGCAACATATCAAGAGAACGAAACCCAACAGGCGGACTTTTTTCATGGCACACTCCTTTGAGACATGACTACTCCCGCGCGACAAGCCGTGTCAAGGGTGTCGTCGATCCACACCCGCGCAGGAGAACAGATGCGGGCGCGCCCGCGCTCTCCATGCAGCTGCGCTGTAAATTATTAGGCAGACATTCAGCAAGACGAGGCGTTGCAAAGATTGTAGAGAAGCGTTAGGGATACCACACTAGCAACGGCACCGGGTGCCTTTTCATAGTGAATACCGCTTAAGACATAGGAGAATTCCAATGGATAGATTCCAGTCGCTCTCGGCGAATCGACTTCTCTTTGACCTGGCCGCGCGGATGGGGGCGCTCGAGGGATACCTCTACGCGGAGGAAAAGGTCGATCCAAAATACCTGCCAAATTGGCTGGAACACATCGACGAAGAGTTCAAGCTTCTCGCGGTCGCCGTTAGCGATGAGCTGCAGCCGGACTTTTTGGTGCTTCTGCGGAAGATCCAAGACCTGCTGCAGAAGGCCTACGGCAGCGACGATCCCAACACAATGAAAGTCGCCGCCATGATCGCTCGTGCGATGCAGGGGAAAAATCGATGAAAGCAAAAAAAGCCGGCCTTGCGCCGCTAAAAAAAGACTTTATCAGCGCGTTGCGCATCATCAGCCACGAGGGGTTGAGCGATGCATTCGCTCATCTGAGCGCAAGGCTCAACGAAGGGGACAAAATGCTCTTCATGCCGCGCAAGAGCCCCGCACTGGTGAAGGCCGGCGAACTCTTTGTCGTCGATTTCAACAAAGCGGTGCCGCAATCGGCAGTACACCAGGCGGTTTACAAAGCGAGACAAGATGTCGCTTCAGTCATCCATTTTCATTCTCCGGCCGTGATTCTCCTGAGCGTCGTGGGGCGAACGATCGAGCCCATGCATAACTACAGTGCCATCTTCTACGAAGGGGTGCCGGTCTTCGAGGGCACGGGGCAAGTAGAGTCCCCTGAACGGGCGGGAGAAATAATCCGGGCGCTGGGGGCGGCAAAAGCGGTGATTCTACGCGGGCACGGAGCGATCGTGGTTGGGCGATCGATTCGCGAGGCGTGCATTCTCGCCCTCTACTTGGAGGAGTCCGCCCGTCTGCAGGCGGAGGCCATGAAATTGGGGCCTGCTAAATTCATTGACCGTGCCGAAGCGGAAAGAATTGCTCAACGGACTTTCAAGAGTGCCTCCACCGAGCGAGCCTGGGAACACTTCAAGGCGGTCGCAAAAGCATAGTTGCTGTCGGGAGGCGGGAGTTTCTCTTCGGCGCGCGCCCGAGACGTCGCAGAATTTTGGTGCCACGTCCGACTTCCCAGAACGGGCTTTGTCAACTATCTTGTTCCCCACGCGGGCTTTCCTGCGCTCTGTGTGTCAGCAGGACACCAGCGCCGGGCCGAAATGCCAGGATCGTCCCAAGGACCCTCAAGAAACTTTCTACTGCAGGATCCGGGATGAACGTAGCCCCAACTAGGGTAACCCTGTGGGCAGCAGGTGCAAAGCAACCGGGTGCGACTCAAACGGCGACTGCTAATTCGCAAATAGCTTTTTCACCCGTACGAGAACTTCCGCAGGTTGATCCATGACGCGTTGGGCCAATTGCTGCAAGTCTTCTCCGCCCACCGGATCCACGTCCATCTTCCCCTTTTCCGCTTCAGCCAGCAATTCGGAGTCCTTGATCGCCGCGTTGAATGCCGCGCGCAAAATCTTTACTTGATCGGCCGGGGTGCCGGGCCCTGCCATAATCGGCCGGCCGAAATCTTCCGCCGCCAGAATCACCTCGGCGACCCGCCGGCTCGCTTCCGCCACCTTCTCTTTGTCAAAAACTTCATAGATCGTCGGCGTGTCGGGAGCTTTGGGATGGCGCTGTTTTCCCGTGAAAAGAATCGGCCGCACAAAATCCTTTTTCATCCAGCTGAGAAACGGCTCGCGGCCAAAGAAGGGAGACGCCGTCATCCCTCGGCATTGCACTTCACCCCGCTCCACTCCCATGTCGATCTCGGAGCCCCCCTGATAGCCCAGCACGGTCTGAATCTTAAGTGGCGGCAGGGCGTCCTCGAGCAGTCTTGCAAGAATGTAATCCGAGCTGGACGTTCCCGTCGACCCGCACCGGGCGGGTTGCTTGGCGGCGCGCATGTCCCCGACCGACTTAAAAGGGGCGTCGGTACGCATGTAAAGAAGAATCGGTTCGCGAACCGGCGAACCTATCCAGAGAAATTTGCGCACGTCAAATTTAACCTCGGAGCGGCCCACCAGTTGATCCAGGTAAAGACCTGGATTCGGCATACCTAGTGTCAGTCCGTCCGGCTTGGCGACATTGTAAACGTAATTGGAGGCCACGATCGACCCGGCACCAGGCATGTTCTGGACGATAATATCGGGAGTCCCTGGAATGTGTTTCGGCAGATGGCGCGCAAGCAGGCGTGCCCAGCGGTCAAAAAATCCGCCCACCGTATTCCCCACTACGATCCTTATTTGCTTTCCTTGATAGTTGGGTGTCTGCGCCGATACTTCCAAGCACCACAGGAGTACGAATACTAGAGCCAAGGAAACCTTTTTCATGACATTCACCTTCTTCCTTTTTTAGGCGGATCGTTTAAGCCCCTATCTCGCAACGATTGAGCGGCCGTATCGAGGCTTTATTACGACCGCCGAGCGCTGTCAATAGTGGAACGCGAAAGTTAGGGCCAGTTTGTTGTTTGTTTCGGAAACTGTTCTGTTTGCGCCGTTTTTCCCTTGTGCTATTAGTTGCTGCGGGACAAAAGCGCCGCCTGCCGGAGAAGGACAGCGGGGGCGTGATCGCAGTTTCGGCAAGGCCGAACGACGATTCACCTCCGACCGAGACGCGGAATTACGACTAAAATGACGCGGTCGAAAGAACAAATAGGCTCATGCCGTCTTTTGTGAGGGAGGAACATGCATCTCGACATGGCAGAATTCCCAGTGAGGGAGATACGCCTTAGTAGGGTGACCCGATATGAAGCGGGGGTCTTGGAGGTGGATGAGGAAGGCCTTATAGCGCTTCTCCTGCAGGATAAGAGGATTCGAGAGGCTGCGCTGGCAGTGGCCCCACCCGGCGAGAAGGTCAGGATCACGGGTGTGCGGGATATCGTGGAGCCGCGGGTCAAGGTCAAAGGGGAAGGCCAAATTTTTCCCGGTACGCTGAGCCCGGTCGCGCCCGTCGGAGGTGGTCGGACGCATCGGCTCTCGGGCATGGCGGTCGTAACGGCTGTGGAATACGAAGGAATGATACGCTCCGGTTCGGGTGCCGAATGCTGGGCCATTCTCGATATGTGGGGTCCGGGCGCTCAGGCATCGCGCTTCGCTTCGCTGATGAACCTGGTTCTGATATTGCGACTTGCCAAAGGCCTTTCCGAGATTGACGCCCACAGCGCCATACAGCAGGCGGAATATCGGACGGCCAAATTGCTGGCCGAAACGACTCTGGGGATGAAGCCCAAAAGGGAACAGCGCTACGATCTGGCCAACGGCAAATCAAATCTACCCAACGTCATTCTTATTCAGGGGTGTCACACCGATAGCGATCACTCGCATTCGAGGTTAACCTACTACGGCCTTTGCGTGCGCGATTCTCTCGCCACTTTTCTCCATCCCAATGAGATGCTCGACGGCGCCTTGGGCACGAACGCGACTCAAGGAATAGGGCATCACCCGAGCACCTGGGATTGGCAAAACCATCCGTTGGTGTTCGGTCTTTATGGCGACCACGGCAAGCGCGTTAACTTCGGCGGTGTGATTCTCGAGCGCATTCGTTTCCTCACGCACCAGGGCAAGGAGGTGGTTGCCGAAAACACGGCGCGTCTGGCTTCGACCCTGGGGGCGGAAGGCGCGTTAATCACCTGGGTCGGGGGAGGAAACGCATTCGTGGACGTGATGCTCACCATCGCGGCCTGCGAGCGGCAGGGCATCAAAACCTTACTGGTGGGCTACGAATTCGGAGGAAAAGAAGGGACCGATTCGCCGCTGCTCTATTACACGCCGGAGGCCGATGCCGTGGTGAGCACCGGCAGCCGCAACCGTGGCATCGAACTGCCCGCGCCCGACCGGCTGGTGGGGCCGTACGAGGAGGTTCGCATATTGAACTACCCGGGCGCGCCGCTCGTGCCTGCCCGTGGCGCGCTCAGCTTGGACGCGCTGGATATGATCATCGGCGGCGTTGACCTCTGGGGCGGCCAATCCTTCACGTGCATGGATCACTAACGGCAACCCGGACAAATAGGGTAATTAGGATTTTCTGTGAAGCAGGGCTTGCAGATTGCATCGTCTGGGTGCGGAGAGTTCAGATCGTTCACAAGTTCAAGGTTGAAGAGTTCAAAGAACCGGAGATTTGCGCCGCGGAGTAAAGAGATTTTGAACCCGGATTCCGAAGTTCAAGATAAGCGAGATGCGAACCTTCCGTAACGAAAGCAATAGTTCTCTGCCTCTGAGGGGTTGTGCAGTTCCCTCTCCGGTGTGCATTCCATAACCTAATAAGGCGGGGTGCCAAGCGCCAAATACATCTTTGAACCTGCGCGGTTCTGTGCTTTCGCCACTCCAGGCTTCGTCGTGAGCTCAGCCGAACGGTTCACATCTCGCGTGCCATGGATCTTACTATCAACTGCGGAATTCGGGATCAATCAAAAACCCTGAGCCTTTGTTCTGTCTCGCTGAAGCGACGGCCTGCCGGCGAACGCGATGCCGCTGTGCCGCGAGCGGTAGCTTAAGTGTCGGCATAGACGCCGGAGCCCGGCGTTAGAACCCCAGGCCAACCAAACTTTCGGCCATCGAACGGAGCTGCCGGATTTGCTACTGCCTTTTGAAGAAACAGGGCGCCAATAAAATTACCGATCGTTAACCCATCAGGTGCCGCCTATTTAAGAATTTCTTTTAGCTTCACCACCAGACTAGCCTCAAGCTTGAAAAATCCGTGCACGGTTTTTTCTACCTCTTCACCGCTCAAAGGCTCAATGTCCAGTTTGGACTTTTTAGCGTCGGCAAGAAACTCGGGGTCGTTCATGGTATCCATAAAGGCCTTTCGCAACGCCTGCACCCGTTCCTTAGGAGTCCCGGGAGGTATCGCGTAGACTCGGTTGATGGCAGGCGGGTCATGCGTTCCCGCTCGAATCAACTGGCGCGCCTCGTTGGTTTTGGCCAAGTCGATAGCCAGCGGAACTTTCGGTAGCTCAGGATGAGGCTTGGGCCGCAACTGGAGCACAACTGCGATATCGCCTGCTTCCATCGCTTTGGTCCAGGTCGCCTTCACGGAATCCAAGCTCCAGCCACATCCGCCTCCCACCTCTCCGCCTTCCGCGGCAAGACGAATATCGGCCGTCCCTTTGTACCCTGACACGAGCTGAATCGGCAGACCGAGTGCCGCTTTCAACACCTTAGGCGCGTCCTCGAGCCCGGTGCCAGGACCGATCCCGCCAAGTTTGACGGGTGTCTTGGAAGCGAACCATTTCTCCATGCTGGTAATGCCGCTTGCCTTGGTTAGGGCACAAACCCAGGTGTCACCCACGGGGACGCCGAGGTATTCAAACTTGAGAGCATCAAACTCGATCCCCGGTCGGCCGAAAACCTGCCCTATCAGCAAACCCCCGATAAAATTACCGATAGTAAGCCCGTCAGGTTTGGCTACTTTGTAGATATGATTGGCTGAAATCAGGCTCCCCGCCCCGGGCATATTCTCTACAATGACCGTTGGGTTACCCGGGATATGACGCCCTATGTGGCGGGAAATCGCCCTGGAATACGTATCGAAGCCCCCACCAGCCGAAAAACCCACTACGATCCTTACAGTCTTGCCCTTATAGAAATCATGCGTGGTTGCATGCGCTGTCGAAGCGAAAAAAGCGAATAATACAAGAAGGGACATAAAACTAAAGTTTTTCATTCGGCCTCCTCTAAGTGCATGGCACCATAGCCATGCAACCGGCAAGTCTCAAAGTTCAGCGTGCTAGGCGTAGAAATAACAGGGCAAATATAATTCTTCTCACAAAGGCTCTCCTTTTCTTAATTTACTTCGCCGACAGCATTTTCATGCGCCCGACAATCTCCGGCGGTTGCGCGACTGACCGAGGCGTTTTTTAAACAATAAAAAGCCGATCTGAAACTTACGTTTCCTCGATCGGCCTATTTCCCGACCGATTGCCGGCCTACCCCGCTACAACCTTTCAGGAGATCCTCAGACTATCGCTCTTATAAAAATTCCTGTGGGTCAAGTCAAGCATGGTGCCCTTGTGAGTCGACATCTCGATTCGCTTGGGGGGAAGGTTCGTAGGTCCTGAGTCTTGATCCGTTAGGGGGCGATAGAATTTCTGCCGTACTACAATCTGTCGCTCGGCTTCCTCATTGATCATTCGGTAGTTGCTATGACGATGGTCGTAAAGTTCCTGCCCGCGCACAGCCATATAATGCACTTAACGCCCGAAGGTCAACAAGTGCCCGATGGCAAAATTAGAAGAAAAATAAGGTCGGATAGCAATTTACTAGATTGCAGCAACAGCGGATTTTGTCTGCGGTAAAAAGCCAGCGCTCGGTCTACCTGTCCTCTTTATCGATGGTCGCCTTAAATCCGCGGGATTAGCGGTTCCCCTTTAGCTGTTCTTGGATCTGTTGCAAATATGCGATGCGCTCCGAGGTCAAGGGGTGGGTGGACAAGAGTCCCGTCCACCGCGCGCTGCCCTGCTCGTACTCCCGCTGCACGAGTTCGAAAAATTCCAAGGCGCCCTTGGTGTCCCCGTAGACACTGTGGACGAGCTTAAGTCCGAAAATATCGGCTTCACGCTCTTGTTCGCGGGAATAGCCAGCGTCGGTGATTTTCAGGACAACTTCCAAACCGGAAGTGTCCACGGCGCCAAGGACAAAGCTGAGGATCAAGCGCCACAGAAACGCTCTGCCCAACCTTTTCAGCCCGTGGCGATGCTGCTGGTGTCCGAGTTCATGGGCCAGCACGGTGGCCAGCCCTATTTCGCTTTTGACCTCCCGGAGCAGGCTACGGGTGACTCCCACCCCGCCGCCCGGCACCGCGACCGCGTTGGGTTGCGAACTCTCTAAGATAAAAAGCTCGTACGGCAAAGAGCGGAGCCCGGAGGACGAGCTCAGCTTGCGTAAGACGCTCTTCGCGTGCAGGCCTTCCTGGCTCTCTTCCTTGGCGGCTGTCGCGAGCATCCCGGCAAACCAGCGTGCTTCGATATCATCGGGAAGAACGGCGACGATGACGTTGGTGACCAGCGCGATGCCAAGATACAAAGCGGCGAGCGTCAGCACGGCGACCGCAGCGTTCTTGACCCATCCCTTGAAGCCGAGTTTCCCCCGGGAGATGTCGGCAGTTTCCTTTAGCTCTTTGGGAACGAACTTCAAGGTTTGAACCTGATCGCCGTGCTGTAGGCAACGATCTCGACGCAGCCGATGGTATTTTTTCGACCGCTGGATATAGCGGAGGTCTCCAGCCGGCAGTTCAGATAAAAATCGGCGTTCGGACAGGATTCTTTCATGCGCAGAATAGCCTCGCGCTTGCCGCGGTCGAGGATCGGGGCATAGGCTCCCAGCTCACCGCCGAACAGCATCCGAAACGCCGATAGAAAGCGTTTGAAGTAGTCCACCGACACGACCACGGAACCTATGGCCAACGTTGCCTGTTCCACGCTGCGGCCGTCATCGAGTGTTTTTGTGGTGATCGCGGGCCGGGCGAGGAACAGGCGTTCGCGCTGCCGGATGCTTTGATAGTGTCGCGATTCTATCCATTTTCCCGTGATGTAGGAGAGGATAAGAAGACCGATGAATAAAAGTACGTAGAGGTTCTCCAACATCTATTCGACCTTTACGGCCGTGCCGTAGCAGAGGATTTCCGCGGCGCCCTGCGTAACCGAGGAAGTCGAGAAGCGGACGTTGATCACCGCGTTGGCGCCGAGCTCTGTCGCCTGAGCCAACATTCGTTCCATTGCCTGCTGACGCGACTCGACGAGGAGCTCCGTATATCCCTTGAGCTCGCCGCCGATGAGATTTTTCAGGCTTGCCATGAAGTCCCGGCCGAGGTGCTTCGCGCGGATTGTGCTACCCTGCACAAGTCCGTAATGTTCGACAATCCGCTTGCCGGGCACAGTTTCGATATTCGTGACAATCATCGAGCTTTTCTCCCCTCTTACATCCTCTCAGCGGCGTCATTGTTCCCGATTCCGCCCATCAACAAATTATATCACACTTATAGCGGGAAAATCTTTTGTTGAGGTCAAATCTGTTGTCGGCAACTTATTTGTGTTTGTTTGATCCGAGCGGCAAAACGGAGGGCGCACTGCCCAAACTGTGGAAGCTGACGCTCTGGCCGCTGCCTTTATTGTTGATCTCTCGGGCGGACTCACGTAAGTTTGACCATAGTTGGAAGGTTTTTGCCTGAGGATTGTGAAATTCGACGGCAGATCCTTTGGCGCCAGTGAGATGCTTTTCCTGAAAAGAACCAAGCCCTATGAAAAATGATGCTATGAATCCAACGCCGCCCACGGCGCGAAGAGCAAAAATGCCGCCGGTTGCCTCCCTGATCGGTTTTGAAGTGAAGTCAGCCGAAAACGGTCAGGCTGTTGTAGAGTTCAAGGCGACCAGGCAGCACACGAACACTTTTGGCATACTACAGGGAGGGATGCTGTGCACGATTGCGGATGCCGCCATGGCGACCGCTTACGCGAGCACCCTTGGACCCGGCGAAACCTTTACCACGGTGGAGCTAAAAATAAATTTCGTCAAACTCGTTCGCAACGCCCGACTGCACGCCAGAGGCCAAGTCGTGACTCAGGGTCCAACAATGGCTCTTACGCAGTGCGATGTTCTCGACGAGACCGGTCAGTTGATCGCTCACGCGACAAGCACCTGTTTAAAATCGACGAGGACCAATAAGCGGTCAAGCGCCGGGGAGTAACGAATCCCGTGCAAAAGCGCGGCGTCGCCGTAATCGTATGGTACAAATGCTGCAAAATACCAAAACTTCATTTACTCATTTTCCGCTTCTCACCCGAGGTATTAATATCGCTTGACACGCTGAATGTAAATTAAGATAAGTTCCTGCATCGGAAAGGAGACCCTGAAGATGAAGACAAAATCACTCTGGTTCTCGCCAATGATGGTGCTGGTGGTTGTTGGATTTGGTTTCTTCCCGGGCGCGAGCAGCATGGCGCAGCAGAAGGGTCAACCCATTGTGATCGGGGCTCCCCTCTCCACGCAGTATCTCTACGGTTGGGATGCTCAAAGAGCAATGCTTCTGGCCGTCGAAGAAATCAACGCCAAGGGGGGCGTGCAGGTGGGAAAAACCCGCAGGCCTTTTTCGCTTGAAGTGCTCGACACGAGGGATCTTGAGCCCGGCGTGCCGCTTTCCGAGGCGCTGTTGGTCGTTGAAAAATTGATCCTCGAAAAGAAAGCAGACGTTCTCATGGGCGGGCCAGTCCGCTCAGAGGCGGCGTTGGCGGCCATGGATCTTATCGCCAAGCACAAAAAGGTCTCGATTTTGACCACCGGTTCATTAACTCCGGCCTACCACCGAAGGGTCGCGGAGAACTATAGCAAGTACAAATATCTCTTCAGGATCACGAGCGAGGCCGTGCAGCTCTCAAAAGAAGCGGTCGATCTGTTTGAGAGCCTGAAGCAGGAATTTGGGTTCGACCAGATTTTCATTATGGTGCAAGATGTCGCTCACGCCCGGGCGATCGGCGACATCGTGGGCAAGTCGCTCGCGTCGAAGGGGTGGAAGGTGTTGGGAACGGAGGTTTATCCTACGGGCGCTCTGGATTACTCGACCGGGTTGCTCAAGGCAAGAGACCAGAAAGCCCAGATTCTCTTTGTATGGATGGATCATCCGGAGATCGCCATTCTCGTGAAGCAGTGGAGAGATTTGAAGATTCCCGCCCTCCCCATTGCGGGAATCTCCAGCGCCGTGGAGCAGCCGGGAGGTTGGGCAAACACGGACGGAGCCGTAGCCTACTGGGTCGCTTCCCCGGCCAATGCGGGAAACGCCCCGTCCAACGCGACGCCGTTGACGATGAAATTTTATGACGCGTACAAAAAGCGCTGGCTGGTCGAGCCCGAAGGGTATGGAACTTCCAGCAGCTACACCGCCGTCTATGTGTTGGCCGACGCCATCAAGCGCGCGGGGTCTTTAGATTCAGATCGGCTGGTGGCAGCATTGGAAAAGACGGATATGGTCGGCGTCTACGGCAAAATCGCTTTTGATCCCAAGAGCCACCAGGTGATCCCAAGCTACGACCCAAAAGAGGGAGCGGTCGGCACTTGGTTCCAGTGGCAGGATCAAAAACGCGTCGTTATTTGGCCCGCGCCGATCGCCATGGGGAAGATCCGAATTCCACCGACGCTGAGCCCGGCGAAGTGATGGCATGCTGCCGTCCCTATTGCTGTACGGGCTGATCAACAGCGTTATTCTGGCTCTGACGGCGCTTGGTTTTTCCCTGACCTATGGGATCAGCCGAGTCGCCAACTTTGCCCACGGCGCGCTTTATGTCCTGGCGGGTTTTGCGGCCTGGGTCTTTCTTAACCGCCTCCAGATGAACTATTACGGCGCCCTGGCCCTGGCGATTATTGCGACCGGGGTTATCGGCGTGTTGATCTATCGTTTCGCGCTCATCCGCGTGCGCGGTATGCCGCTTTTGGAAATCATCGTGACTTTCGCTCTCGGCACCGCCGTGCTCGAAACGCTACGCTACTTCGGCTTTTTCGGGTCCCACTACACGCTTCCGCCATTGTTTCGCGGCAGCGTGATACTTTTCGGTGTTCCCGTGGATAGGCAGCGCGTCGCCCTGGTTGTCATTGGAGGGGTGCTGGTTTTTGTTCTCTGGCTTCTGACGCACCACACGCGCATCGGCCTTGCCTTTCGCGCCATGGCCCAGGATGAACAGGCCGCCATGATGTCGGGCATTGATTCCGACCGGATGGCGACACTCAGCCTAGCCTTCGGTGCTGCCCTGGTTGGTCTGGCGGCCGTCGTGCTCCTCCCTCTGAGTTTTATTGCCACAGAGTCGGGCGCCCATATTCTCGTTTCCGCCATCGCGGTGTGTATCCTTGGCGGACTTGAGAGCCCGGCCGGCGTCATAGTGGCGAGCCTGCTCATCGGCTATGCGCAGATATTTACCGTAGCTTACCTCGGACCGCACTATCAGATGATTGTCGCCCTGTTTGCTATTCTTATCACATTGATCCTGAAACCCTCGGGTCTTTTCGGCAAACAAAAAGAGCTGGAGGAGCGGGTATAGGCCATGTCCCGGCGGCTCGAGAGAATCGACAGGCCGATCAAGGTGCTCTGCGAAGACATCTACGCGCTGAGTTCGATCCGAAATATGCTTTATGTAGCTGCGCCGAGGATTCTCCCGGCCTTGATTGTGGTTTTGCTTCCAGCGATATCGCCCAGCCCTTACTTCGACCGCGTGTTGATCATCACCGCGATCTACGCCTTGCTGGCCCTGAGCTGGGACTTCATCGCGCTCTCGACCGGCATGGTCTCGCTCGGCCAGGCTTTGTTCTTCGGGATGGGCGCTTATTTCGCTGGTCTTCTCAATCTGCAATTCGGCTTGCCTCCCCTCCTGACGCTGCTGCTCGCGACCGTCCTGGGCGCCTCGGTCTGCACCACGCTTCTGGCGCCATGCCTGCCGCTCCGCGGCATATACTTTGCCATGACGACGCTCGTCTATCCGCTGCTCATCGCGCGCATTATCGAAGCAACCGCCATCGTCGGCGGTACCGATGGCCTCGTCGGAGTGGACTCATTCCCCAATGTTTGGGTGGAGCAATATCTGATATTGATCTTTCTTATCGGCGCCACTTTCTTTTTGCGCCGGCTCATGACCACGGATCTCGGACTCGTGCTGCGCTCCATCAGCGACAACGACCAGGCGGTGCGAGCCTCCGGCATCAACATCACGACGCACAAGCTCATCGCGCTCTGGATCGGTTCCGCCCTGGGTTCCTTTGCGGGTGCCTACTTTACCCATCTCTATATGTTCGTTGGACTTTCGGCGTTCTCGCTAGATCTGTCTATTTTACCTATCGCCTGCGCGGTCGTGGGTGGGATCGGCACTCTGGCGGGACCGGTGTTGGGAGCTTTCATCTTGGTGCCGCTGGCAGAAATGCTGCGCGACCTCGGAACTCTGAGGATTGTCTCGTACAGCATTCTTTTAGTAGCGCTCGTTCTCTTCAAGCCCGAAGGAATTCTGAGTTATCTGAAACGAAAATATGAACAGGTTGAGCGCTGGGTGGATGTTTAAAGGTCTTGGTTTTGTGGAACCCACTGAACGGTTTGAACGGCTTAAGCGTTTTGAACGAGTTGCCAGTGCAGCCGGATCAAGTAGTTCAAATCGTTCAAGACGTTCAAAGTGGTATCATCAGAAATGGATATTCTGGTCCTAAAGGAAGTGTCGAAAGATTTCGGCGGCGTCCGCGCGCTGGATGGGGTAAGTTTTTCCGTCGCAGAAAGGGAGGTTCTGGGAATCATCGGACTCAACGGTTCGGGGAAAACCACTGCGGTCAATGTCGTCACGGGCTTTGTTAAACCCGATTCCGGCCGGATCTGGTTCAAAGGCAATGAGATCACCGGTCTTCCGCCGCACCGTATCGCTTCGGCGGGAATCGCGCGCAGTTTTCAAACGGCGCGGCCTTTTCACAATCTTCCGGCTTTCAAAAACCTCATCGTGCCGCTCTACTCCCCCAGGATCAGAAAATTTACCGAAGGCGGCCGCTGGGGCGACCGCGATGCCGTTGCGCTGGATCTCCTAGAAGAGGTCGGCTTCGAACGGGACTCCTATGTCCCCTACAAGCCGGCTTCGACTCTTCCGCACGGTTATCTCCGCAGGCTTGAATTGGCTCGCTGTCTGGCGCTCAGGCCGGATCTGCTCATTACCGACGAGCTATTTTCGGGGCTGAGCACTTCAGAAGTCGGCAGCATGGTGCCCTTGATCGAGAAACTTCAGGCAAAGGGCATGACGATCATCATGGTCGAGCACCGTCTGAGGGAGTTGTTCCGGCTCGCGAACAAAATAGTTGTTATGGACCGGGGCCAAAAAATTGCCGAGGGATCGCCGGCGGAAATCGTGGAGAACAGCACGGTGAAAGAAACTTACCTGGGGGCGGAGCTATAGCACAATAGCGTAATGCACTTAGGGCGGTTCAAGTGGTTCAATCCGTTCAAACCGTTCAAGTCGTTGGTATGCAGTCGAGGCGGTATCAAGAAGCTCTTGATCAGATCGGACGATTTGAACGATTTAAACGTTTTGAACTCTATAGAATCAAGTACTCCAATCTCGCGTAAGACTATGCTCGCAATTGAAAATTTGATGGTCTTCTACGAAAACGGCCTTGCCGTCAACAACGTGACGCTGGAAGTGCGCGAATCGGAAATCGTCGGTTTGTTGGGTTCGAACGGCGCTGGGAAGTCCACGCTGATGTACACGATTTCAGGCATCATCCTCGACCGGAAAATCAAGGAAGAGAGGAGAGGCGGCGAAAAGATCACGGTCGTGGGGCAAATCCGCTACCGCGGCGTGGATATTAGCAGTTTGAAGCCGACCGTACGGGTAAGACAGGGAATTGTGCTTTGCCCGGAGCGAAGACGCGTCTTTCCGGAAAGCACCGTATTGGAGAATCTGAAAATCGGCGCGACATTGAGAAGCCGCTCCGAGGCGAAGGAAACGCTCCAATACGTGTGGCAGCTCTTTCCGGTTATGTTCGAGTTGCGCAATCGGACCGCGGGATTTCTCAGCGGTGGCGAGCAGCAAATGCTGGCGATTGGCAGAGCCTTGATGGCCAAGCCCAACCTGCTGCTCCTGGACGAGCCGCTCCTCGGTTTGGCTCCAACGCTCCAGCTCAGGGTCATCGAAGCCATCCGGAACATTGGCAAGTTGGGGATTACCGTTCTCGTCGCCGACCAGTACGCCCGGCCGCTACTTCCCATCATCGATCGGGGCTACGTGATTGAAAGCGGATCCATCACGGTGACCGGAACTGGAAAAGATCTGATGGATAATCCCCATGTGAGAGCCGCCTATTTTGGCATGTGATGATGGAACCCTCCTTCAAGCATACGATCGAAGAGGAAAGGACAATCCTCACTGCCTTTGAGGCAAGCGCCGAGAAATATGCGGAGAGGTGCGCACTCATATTTCTGGGCACTCGCTTCAGCTACCGGAATCTGAAGGAACTCGCTTACCGGTTCGCTGCCGCGGCAAGCGAGTTGGGTGTGAGAGCGCATGACCGGGTACTGATTTACCTGCCTAACTCGCCCCAATGGTTAGTCGCCTATATCGGGCTGCAAAAAATCGGTGCTGTCCCTGTTCCGGTCTCTCCCATTTATCCGCCCTACGAGCTTACCTATTTGCTGAATCACTCGCGGTCAAAAGCGATCATCTGCGCAGATACCAATTTCGGCTACGTCAGAGAGGTCCTGCCCAAGACCGATGTCGAGAAGATTATCGTAACGCGCGTTGCGGACCTGCTTCCCATGGGCAAAAGGGTCTTCGGCAAGGTCTTTGACAAGCTGCTCAAGGGTTCCGTGAGCGGCAAAGGCAACGTCTTTTTCTTCAGGCATTTGATCCGAAAATATCCGCCAACGCCGCCTAAGGTAGACGTAGATCCCAAGAGCCACATCGCTCACATCCTTTACACTGGCGGAACAACGGGCTTTCCCAAAGGAGTTCCGCACGGCCACCTCGAGCTTCTAAGCGGCATCGTGGGGATTCGGGAGGTTTATCGGAGCTGCATCAAGG
>JBFJNS010000008.1:0-17493 GCA_041618055.1 Binatia bacterium | reverse complement strand
TTCGATAAAGTAACGGAACGCCACGGGGAGGACGACTTGATAACAAAAAAACGCCCCGCCGAGGAAAAACAGCGTGGCGCTGAGGACGAAAGGGAGCACCAACTTCTTCTCCTGGCCCAATAGACCTGGATTGATAAAGCGCCAGATCTGATGAAAAATAAACGGGCAAGAGAGGATCATTCCTCCTGCGATGGCGACCTTTATCTCAGTAAAAAAAGCCTCCGTAACGCTGGTTCCGATCAAATTTTGACCGGGCTGCAGGTTTTGTTTGAGCGGGGCTACCATGAAGCTGAAAATCAAATCGGCAAAAAAGTAACAGAGCCCGGATGCCAACGCCACGGCCACCAAAGATCTAAACAAGCACCAGCGAAGTTCGTTCAGGTGCTCCGCAAAAGTCATGTACGGATTGGTCGCCACGAGCATAACCAGGGGCGAAGAATTGCAAAAAAGGGGAAGGATGAAAAACCCTTCCCCTTCTTCGGTTGCGTCAACCGTAATAAGGCGCCGAAAACCTTACTTGGTTTTTGCTCCCTCCTCTTTCTTCTCGGGTCCCGCCGCAGGCTGCTCGCCGGCCTTTTGTTCGCCGCCTGCTGGAGCCGCCGCTTCACCCGCTGGCGCCGCTGGCTCAGCCGGAGCCGGAGCTTCTTGAGCTGGCGACGGTGGCGGAGGCGGCGGAGCTGGTTCTTCTTTCTTACCGCACCCTGCAAATGTTAGAGTCAAAGCGAAGAGGGATATTCCCGACAATAAAACGATTTTCTTATGCATATATGAGTTCACCTCCTTTCCCGTCACACATCACTGGAAAGCCGTTTTTACTGAGCCGTCGTTATTACATAAGTCCAGCCAAGATGCAAGACATTGGCACGCTTACAGGGCCCATCTATCAACCCGGAATTTGGTTGCTTCAGTTAGCATTGGGCTCCTGCCCTCCGCATACACTCCATCGCCACACGTTATAACTCTCAGCGCAGGAAGTGCTCGCATGCCGCGATTGATCGAGTTCGCAAGCGCCCACACAACACAAAGATGCGCCACCCCGGCACTCTGCAGGTTTCTCTCGTGAATGTCTCCACCGAGTACAACCAAGGCGTAAACCGATCTGGAAACATAAACGTCAGCTAATCATGTTACAGAATCCGCGGCGCTGATCAAGAAGCCGAAAGTTGTCTAGATTCTTTCTCAATCTGTTCATTAATGCCGGTTAATCAAACGATAGGTTCTAAGCTTCATGCATAGTTTTTATCCCCTATAGCGTCTGGAGAAAAGGGGATTTCCACGTTAGCCCACAACCGCTGTTAATAACCTGTTGATAACTGAACTTTGACTTTAAGCAAACGGCGAATAATGGCGCGCCGCAGCGAAATGCATTATTTATCAGCACAAATAGTCTCGTATTCTCAACAACTTTTCCACACTATGTCCAACCCGTGACGCGCCGGGAGGTTGGCCTGCCGCCCCCGGGAAGGACCCGCCTGCAGGGGCGCGCTCCCTGATGAAGCCCAAGGACTTCCCGCGCAATCGAACACATAGACCGAACGGGCAGCGAATATCCTGCACCGCGGTACTGCACAGGGTCGTCACTACGTCAGTCGAGGGCATAGATCGATAGGAACCCCGTAGGGCCGCGTCTTAGCCTGTCGAGCCTCGATAGAGTGACTCAATTACGCAATCGCGCCGACTCGCGCTTTGCGCGCTAAAGCTGCTCACATTGACTCCTGCATGGGGAGATGCTAATAAAACGTAAAACTTTTTGGAGGAATTCAATTGGCAGTTCACCCGTCCGTCATTAAGAGGCACCGCCAGAGCTTGAAGCGGAGAGCCAGGAATCAGGAGACGAAGTCTAAGATCAGGACTTTGATCAAGAAAGCCCGCCAGGCTGTCGCAGGTCAGAATCGCGAGAATGCCTCCATTGACGTCTCAACAGTAAACAAAGAGTTGAGCAAAGCCGTTAGCAAAGGTATCATCAAGCGCAATACCGCTTCTCGTTGGCTATCCCGATTGGCCCGCTCGGTCAAACGTCATTCCTCCGGCTCCTAGAGAAAAAAGGGCAGAGCCAATCTGCCCGAAAATGCGATATGCCGACCGCCGCCCCCGGCTCTTAGAACATTTCCATGAGTTTTTGGTGCAGTTCTTGCGCAAAGCGGGTCAACAGCCGTTCGCGCAATTCCCCTTTTTCGCTCTCCGTTAACTGGATATCGGTCATGCGACGCACGTCGATGGGATTCAATGTACCGGTTTGAAATTGCGAGGACGTAGTGACAACGGCGGCCCGCGAGCCGCTATGGAGCTGCGTCAACCTCGTATCTTGACCGCGATACAGAATTTCATCAGGTTCCCGCCGTCGTAAAGTCACATCGAGGGTCAGCACAGATTCATACTGCAGTACCTCGTCCTTCCGGTTCACGGAGGCAACCCGGCTCTCTAAAGCACGGATGACTCCGCTCAAAATCGCGTCCGCCTGATCCGCTTGAGCGGCCAATCGGATCTGCCCTTTGCGATAGAACTCGCTTCGCAGGGCTGAGGTCATTTCTTGATCAATCCCCACCTCGCGGCTGCGGTTGATGAAGGGTTCCACATAAACGGATTGAACGTTCTTGAACAGGATCGCGCTTTGGCCAGAAAACTGATAACCGCACCCGCCACCCCCGACCAGCAGAACGCCAGCAACCCAAATCGCAAGACTTCGAAAGCACCGAAATAGATTTTGCCCCACGCTTTATCCCTCCGTCACAATGTTTACCAAGCGGCGCGGCACATAGACAACCTTGTGAATCTTTTTGCCATGAATGAAACTCTTGACTTTCGGAGCATCCACCGCCTCGGTTTCCACTCGTTCCCGACCGACATCCGCCGGAACGGTAATCTTGCCGCGCACTTTTCCGTTGACCTGCACCACAATGAGCAGTTCTTCTTCCGCCAGGGCCTCCAGCGAATAACTGGGCCAGGGCACCCGGTCCAGATTCTCGCCGTGGCCCAACTGCTCCCAAAGCTCGCTCGCTACATGCGGGACAAAAGGGAAAAGAAGAACGACGATGGCGTCCAGACCTTCCTTGACCAGCACAGCTTCTTCATCCAGCTTCAATCCACCTTGAGCCAACGTGCTGAGCGCGTTGAACGCCTCCATGATCGCCGCGATCGCGGTATTAAAGTGGAATCTACTCTCGATATCCTCGGTAACCTTTTTAATGGTCCGATGAATGATTCGGCGCAGCTCTCGCAGCTCTGCGGTAGACTGTTCCTTTTGCACGGCCGATTCGACACCCGCCAGACGCTCCCGATGCTGTAGCGCAAACCGCCACAGACGCGTGAGGAACCGATAAGCTCCTTCGACGCCTTGATCGCTCCACTCAAGATCTTTTTCCGGAGGCGCCGCAAAAAGCGTGAACAGTCGCGCCGTATCGGCACCGTAAACATTAACCAGATCCTCGGGGTCGACGATGTTCTTCTTTGACTTGGACATCTTTTCGACGCGGCCTTGTTCGACGGGTTTCTTGCACTCGGGACACTTCCAACCTTCCCTCTCCGAACCCATGAGATCCCCGGGTAAGAGCCAATTGTGTTCCGGACACCGGAACGTCTCTTTACAGACCATGCCCTGCGTGAGCAAATTCAAAAAGGGTTCGCCAACGTGCGCCAATCCCAGATCGCGCAGCGCCTTGGTGAAGAATCGGGCGTAAAGAAGATGCAGCACCGCATGCTCCACGCCGCCAATGTACTGATCAACCGCCATCCAGTAGCGTCCCTTATCCGGATCGAACGGCGCCAAGGCATAGTCCGCCGACGCATATCTTAAGAAATACCACGACGAATCGACGAACGTATCCATCGTGTCCGTGTCACGACGGGCGCTCCCGCCGCACCTGGGACATTCGACCTCGCGAAAGCGTTTGCTTTCGAGCAGCGGAGAGCCGCCTTTGCCGGTGAAAGGAACATCCCTGGGAAGGGTCACCGGAAGCTCATCCTCGGGCACCGGACGGATACCGCATTGCTTGCAGTAAATGATCGGAATGGGAGTGCCCCAATATCGCTGTCGGGATATTCCCCAGTCGCGCAGGCGATAGCGAACTGCCTTCTTACCCCATCCCCTCTCCTCCAGATATGCGGCAACCTTCTCCTTGCCCTCGTCGTTAGCCAAGCCGGTAAACGGCCCGCTGTCGACCATGACTCCTTCGCCGACATAGGCATCCGCCAAATCGTCCGCCTTCAGGACCTCACCCTTCGGCTGGATGACAACGCGAATTGGCAAGCGATACTTCTTGGCAAACTCGAAGTCCCTCTGATCGTGGGCTGGCACCGCCATGACGGCGCCGGTGCCGTACTCCATGAGAACAAAATTCGCCAGATAGATCGGAATCTTCTCGCCGGTGAACGGGTTCAAGCAATAAGCGCCCGTGAAGCATCCCTCCTTCTCACCTTCCTCGGATCCGCGCGCCGCTTGGCCGCTGTTCTTGATCCGCTCCACAAATTGCTTGACGGTGACTTCCCGCGGCGTGTCTTGGCACAGTGTCAGCGCCAGGGGATGCTCGACTGCCAATGAAACGAACGTCGCCCCGTACACAGTGTCCTGCCGGGTTGTAAAAACCCGCAGCGCCTCCTCGCTGCCCAGCACGGGAAAAAGGATCTCCGCACCGATGGATTTTCCGATCCAGTTGCGCTGCATCGTAACGACTTTGTCCGGCCAGCCGGTCAGCGAGTCCAAATCCCGGAGCAATTCCTCCGCATAGTCCGTGATCCGGAAGAACCACTGGTCCAACTCCTTCTGGCTCACGGGAGACTCGCACCGCCAGCATGTGCCATCGATGACTTGCTCATTCGCCAACACCGTTTCGCACGAAGGGCACCAATTGACCGAAGAGCTCTTTTTATAAGCCAGATCACGCTTGTAGAATTGCAGGAAGATCCACTGATTCCAGCGGTAGTATGCCGGCTCGCAGGTAGCGATTTCACGCTCCCAATCGTAGGACAACCCCAATCGCTTCAGCTGCGTCTCCATGTAAAGAATATTTTCCTGCGTCCACTTCTCCGGATGAGTCCCTCTTTCAATGGCCGCGTTCTCCGCGGGCAGACCGAATGCGTCCCAACCCATAGGGTGAAGCACATTGTAGCCGCGCATCCGCTTGTAGCGGGCGACAACGTCACCAATGGAGTAATTCCGCACATGGCCCATATGGATGCGGCCGGACGGATATGGGAACATCTCCAGGACGTAGTACTTCGGTTTGCCCGGATCCTCGGAAACCCTAGAGGCGTGATTCTCCTCCCAGACGTGTTGCCACTTCGTTTCTATGTCGTGAGGTTGATATCGTTCTTCCATCGGTTAATGATTACTGGTTTTTTTCGACCGTCAGGTGCGCTAGCTGATCCAATACGCCGTTAATAAAGGCCGCCGAATCTCCGGTGCCGAACCGCTTCCCTACTTCGATAGCTTCGTCCAGGCTGACGTTGATGGGAATATCCGAGCAAAAGACCACCTCATAGGTCGCCATGCGCAATATGACGAGATCGACCTTCGCCATACGCGTGAGTTTCCAATTCTCCGTGCATCGTTCAATGAGACGATCGATTTCAGCTCGCCGGTTAACGACCCCAAAAACCAGACGCCGGGCAAACTCTTTGGCCCCGAGATTGCCCTCGAAGTGACTAAGGAAGAGTTCGACGGCCGCCGGCGAAGCGTCGCCAGTCATCTCGATTTGATACAGGGCTTGCAGGGCCAGTTCCCGACCCTTGCGTCTAGTTCCCATCACCGGGCCTGCGGTAGAAACAATTGGTAAATGTTGCGGCAACGATCGTCGTTAACTTCCTGTATTGAGGACAGGGCTTGAACTAATGTGGAATTTGCCGAATGATATTGGCCACCTCGATTGCTGCCAGCGCCGCCTCATACCCCTTGTTGGCATCCTTGGTACCCGAGCGTTGCATCGCTTGATCCACGTTGTTGGTCGTCAAAATTCCGAAACCTATGGGGATCTGATATTTCGAGATAATATTTCCGAGTCCCCGAGTGACCGCATCGGAAACATACTCAAAATGCGGCGTGTCGCCGCGGATCACCGCACCCAAACAAACCATGGCGTCATACTGGCCGCTGGCCGCCATCTTTTCAGCGATCAAAGGAATTTCAAAGGCTCCTGGCACGCGAACCACCGTGACATTGTCTTCTGATCCACCGTAAGTCCTGATCCCTTCAAGCGCTCCTTCCAGGAGCTTTTCCGTAATGAAGCCATTGAACCGGCTAACGATAATGCCGATTTTCAAACGCCGCGTATCGAGTTGGCCTTCAATCACTTTTGCCATGTGTCGTTTCGCTGCGGGATCAAATTACGGTTTCGCTGGTTTGGCTTCCAGATTGGTGAATAGGTGCCCCAGCTTTTTCTGTTTGGTGCGCAGATAATGAATATTGGATTCACGCGGTAAGGCTTCCAGAGGCACCCTCTCCGCCACGCTGAGACCGTACGCCTCAATGCCGCTAATCTTGCGCGGATTATTCGTCAACAAACTGACCTTTTGCACGCCAAGATCGCGCAGAATCTGGGCTCCGATGCCATAGTCCCGTAGGTCTTCCTTAAATCCCAACTCGAGATTGGCTTCAACGGTATCCAGTCCCTTGTCTTGCAGCGCGTAGGCTTTAATCTTGTTTGTGAGACCGATACCGCGGCCTTCTTGGTGCATATAGACCAGCACGCCCTTTCCAGCTTGATCGATGAGTTTGAGTGATTGTCTTATTTGATCCCCGCAATCGCAACGCTCGGAACCGAAAACATCCCCCGTCAGGCATTCCGAATGCAGACGAACCAGCACACGCTCGGCGCCACTGACATCGCCCTTGACCAATGCCATATGCTCCGACGCATCGACCTCGTTGCGATAAATGATCGCTCTATAAACCCCGCCGTGAATCGAGGGCAGGACTTCTTCGGCTATCCGCTTGACCAAGCTTTCGTTGCGCAGACGGTGGGCGATGAGCTTGTTGACGGCGATAATCTTGAGATCCAGCCGCTTGGCAAGGAGCTCCAAATCCGGCAGTAGAGCAACCGAGCCATTATTATTAAGAATCTGACAGATGACACCGGCCGGTTTGAAACCCGCAAGACGGGCCAAATCGATGGACGCCTCGGCCCGCCCGGAACGCGCCAGGACCCCTCCCGTCCGCCCTTGGATCGGCTGAACATGGCCGGGAATTACCAAATCCTCAGGCTTAGTGGCATCCGCCACGGCAATTTGAATCGTCCGCGCGCGACCCTTGGCAGAAATCGCCTGCTCTCCTTCGAGCCGGGCCGAAAATGCAACCCCCAGCAGATGCGCCGAAAGCGTGCTGGAGTCCTTCGGAATCATGGGAATACCGAGGTCTCGAACCCTCTCTTCCGTCAAGGCGAGGTAAAGGACGCCGCGTCCGTGATGCAATATCTGATTGATGATGTCCCCCGTGACTTTCTCGGCGGGAATACAAAAAAAACCGTTACTGTCGGGGGCGTCCTCGTTGACAAGTATAACCATCCGCCCATGCCGAAGCTCTTCTAAACCTTCCTCAATGCTGGACACTGGCATGGAATTAACGCTCGGATTTGAATTCAGGCCGTTCTGCGAACAAAGCCGCGACTCGTGGTTTTCAACAATTGATACACATACTTGCCGATGAGATCGGTTTCGAGGTTGACTTTATCACCAACCCCACGAGCGCGCAAATTAGTGTGCTGAAGGGTGTACGGGATAATGGCCACCGAGAAGCTGCGTCGGCTGCATTCATTCACGGTCAAACTGATGCCATCGACGGCGACAGAACCCTTGGGCACAAGAAACAAGCCAAGCCGTGACCGAACCCCAATGGTGAAGAAAGTGAACTCCCCTCTGCGCTCCTTTGACTCCACGACTCCCACCCCATCCACATGACCCGTAACCAGATGCCCGCCCAGACGATCCTGCAATTGCATGGGCCGCTCAAGGTTTACCAGGCTGCCGGTTGTTAAGATCTGCAGGCTCGTTCTCTTGAGCGTCTCCGGCGAAACATCCACCGTGAAATCCTTCCTGCTCTTTTTGACGATCGTGAGGCAAACCCCATTGACGGCGACGCTGGCACCAAGCGGCATGGTGCGAAGGGGGAGGCTCGTCTTGACGGTCACGACCGCCGACTGCCTGTTCCGTCGCAGGCGCTCAATCTGACCGACATCTTCAATTAATCCTGTAAACATGCTCGAATCGCATAACCTTTCGCATCGCCACAGGGGGCGACCCTTTTGGCGCGAAGATCAGCCGACGCCGCTAATATAGCCGGAGACGAGTAAATCAGCCCCGGATTTTCGCACCGCCATCCGTTCGACACGGACGGCTTGCCGCACACGTCTGACGCCCAAGCCGTCGATCATGACCCGTGCGTCGCCGCCCAAGATCTTCGGCGCATAGAAAAAAAGGATTTTGTCCACCGCTTTGTCTTCGAGCGCCCAAGCGGCAGTGGTGGCTCCACCCTCGATCATGAGGCTCACGATACCCATCGCTCCCATCCTTTGCAGTATCGGGTGCCACGCGATTCTTCCGCGACGTAGCGCAAATCTCCAAACTTTGGCTCCGGTGGCTTCCAGAGTCCGGACTCTGCCCGGCGCAATGTCTTTGTTTGTGATGATGATAGCCTTGCCCCTTCCACGATGCCGTAAGAGCCGAGCCGACACCGGGATGCGAAGTCTAGGGTCCAACACGACACGCCACGGGTCCCGCCCGCCCGTGATCCGACATGTAAGCTGCGGGTCATCCGTCAGAACGGTGCCCGCGCCTACGAGCACCGCATCATTCTGACTACGCAGCCGATGAACCGTAAAGCGGGAATCCTCGCCACTGATCCATCGCGCATCGCCGGTCACCGTCGCGATTTTGCCATCCAGCGACGAGGCCAGTTTTAAGGTCACGAAAGGAAGGCGACGAGTGATATACTTGGCGAAGGCTTCGTTTAGGGTCTGGCACTCGGATTCCAATACCCCGGTCCGAACCACCAGTCCCGCGCGGCTGAGATATCGCAATCCGCGACCCTCAACAAGGGGATTGGGATCCTTCATGCCAACCACGACTTCCTTGAGTCCCGCCTCCACCAGTGCGGGTGCGCATGGCGGCGTGCGGCCCTGGTGGCTGCACGGCTCCAGGTTGATGTAGAGGGTGGCTCCGCGCGCTCGCGCGCCGGCGCGTTTGAGCGCCACAATCTCAGCATGATCGCCGCCAGCAAGGGCGTGATAACCCGTGGCCACTACTTTCCCGCCGCGCACCAGTACGGCTCCGACCATGGGGTTGGGGCTGGTCCTACCGGCCGCCCTCAGGGCCAGGCGACAAGCCGTGCGCATGTAACGCCGATCCAGCTCGGCCTGCGACAGGTTGGACAATGGGTTCAGCTCCGTTTCTGCTGCGGCACTGCTGCCCGCGGCCCGGGTAGGTTCTTGCGTTCCTTGAGCAGCTCTTCCAATTCCGCCATGAACTCGTTGATGTCCTTGAAAGATCGATAGACAGAGGCAAACCGAACGTAGGCCACCTCGTCGGTATGGTGGAGTTCCCGCATCGTCGCCTCACCGATGACCGAGCTCGGAATCTCTTTTTCCCCTCGCTCTTGGAGGCTCCGCTCGATCCGGTCGGCAATGGCTTCGATCGTGTTAATGCTTACGGGCCGTTTTTCGCAAGCTCTCTTGATCCCGTTGATGATCTTCATTCGATCATAGGTTTCCCGCCGACCGTCTTTCTTGACCACCATGGGCATCATTTCCTCAACCCGCTCGTAGGTGGTGAAGCGCCGGTTGCACTTCGAGCACTCCCGGCGGCGCCGAATCATGTCGCCGTCCTTGCTCAGTCGCGAATCGATGACGCGGTTATCAGTTTCGTGGCAAAACGGGCATTTCATAAGATGCTCCCTTCACATCATAAAGGGAAACGAATCATGTACACGACTTTCGAGCGCGTGCGGCCTTCGCCAGAGAAAAGCCCCAACGAGTTCAAGGATGACACGGGTCGAGTTCTGCTTTCAGCTTGCCTCTAACCGATGAGGATACACGGGAAACTTGCGGCACAGCTCTCCCACCTCACAAGCAATCGCTTGCAGCGCGCTCTCATCCCCGACCCGGTCTAGCGCGCGTGAGATGAAATGGCCTATGGACTCCATCTCTTTATCTTTCATGCCGCGCGTGGTGACCGCGGGAGTCCCGATTCGGATACCGCTCGTCACGAAGGGAGATCGAGTGTCGAAAGGCACCGAGTTTTTGTTCACCGTAATGTGCGCCTTGTCCAGAGTCTCTTGGGCCACTTTGCCCGTCAATTCGGATTGACGGAGATCGACGAGCATCAAATGGTTGTCTGTTCCTCCCGAAGTCAAACGGAACCCTTTGGCCGTCAATGTGCGGGCAAGCACCTGAGCGTTCTGCACGATCTGCCGCTGGTAAGCTTTAAATTCCGGACCAAGCGCCTCTTTTAAGGCAACAGCCTTGGCCGCGATCACATGCATGAGCGGCCCCCCCTGCAGTCCGGGGAAAACCCTGCTGTCAATGGCTTTGGCATGCTCGGCTCGGCACAGTATCATCCCGCCACGGGGCCCGCGAAGCGTCTTGTGGGTGGTCGTGGTAACGAAATCGGCGTGCGGAACCGGATTCGGATGGAGACCCGCCGCAACCAGTCCCGCAATATGAGCCATATCCACCATCAGTAACGCTCCGACATCGTCTGCAATGAGACGAAATTTCGCATAATCGATGATCCGCGGGTAGGCGCTCGCGCCGGCAATAATCAATTTTGGCCGATGTTGCCGCGCCAGCCTCGCGATCTCGTCGTAGTCGAGCATTTCTGTCGCTTGGGAAACGCCGTACGGAATCACTCGGTACAGAATGCCGGAAAAATTCACTGGACTCCCCATCGACAGATGGCCGCCATGAGCGAGGTTCATTCCGAGGTAGCAATCGCCGGGTTTGAGCACGGACAAGTATATGGCCATGTTAGCCTGGGTTCCGGAATGGGGCTGCACGTTCACGTGCTCGCTGCCAAATAACTCCTTGCCGCGTGCGATGGCCAGAGTTTCAACCTCATCAACATACTCGCAGCCGCCGTAGTAGCGCTTCCCCGGATAGCCTTCGGCGTATTTATTGGTCATCACGCAACCCTGAGCTTCCAGCACTGCCTCGCTGACAACGTTTTCGGAGGCAATCAGCTCCAGGTTTTGTTCCAGTCTCCGGGTTTCCTTCTCAATGGCGTTGAAAACTTCCGGGTCGCTCTTTCTCAAGAAAGACATAATCGCAAAGGTTCCTTTGTATCTTCAACTTGTTTTGCTTTTGCCGTTGCCGGTTGCCAATTCTCGCTCGATCTGCATAATTTTTTCAATCCGTCTAAGGTGTCGGCCCCCGGCAAAAGGAGTCTCAAGCCAGGTTTCCAGAATCTGTTGCGCGAGATTCTTGTCCGTTCGCGCCCCGCTCAGCACCAGAATGTTGGCGTTATTATGCTCTCGACTGCTGCGCGCCGTGTCAATATCCTGGACCAAAGCCGCTCGAACACCGGGGAACTTGTTGGCAATAATGGACATGCCGATTCCCGTAGTACAAATAAGGACGCCGCGCTCGGCTTCTCCACGGGCCACCCGCAGTGATACCTCGCGACCAAAATCCGGGTAATCCACCGCTTCGTGCCCATGAGTTCCGACATCGCACACGGTCACGCCTTTGGATCGAAGGACACCCAGCAAAAAATCCTTGAGATCCACACCGCCGTGGTCACTACCAAATGCAATCATCGCGCCCACGATCGCGTCCTTCAGTTCGAATCTGCTTCACGCAGCCCTCGCGCCAGATAAACAAAATCGCAGGAGCTTGGTGCGCTCAAGGCACGACTCCTGCGACTTAAAGTCTAATCGGAACGGCGATTCTCGACCGATCACGCCTCGCCTGGAATTCAGGTCCCGAGACAGCCGATAATAACTAGCGATGGCTTTCGATGTAGGTAATTACATCTTGGACCGTTTTAATTTTTTCCGCGTCCTCGTCGGATATCTCCATCTCGTACTCCTCCTCTAAAGCCATCACCAACTCCACGATATCCAGCGAGTCGGCACCTAAGTCTTCAATAAAGGAGGCTTCAGGAGTTACTTCCTCCTCACTCACGCCCAGTTGTTCGCAGACGATCTCCTTAACTCTGGCCTGAACAGACGATGCCATTTTGTTTACCTCCTGCTTGCTTGAGCAATTCCATCACATGTACAACCCACCATTCACATTCACCACTTGTCCGGTTATATATCCGGCCCCCGACCCCGCAAGGAAAACCACGAGTCCTGCCACCTCCTCGCAAGCCCCAAAGCGTCCCACCGGAATGGAACGAAGAAATTCCTCTTGCATTTTTGCCGACAACCGGGCCGTCATTTCGGTCTCTATGAAACCGGGAGCAACCGCGTTGACTGTTATTCCGCGAGACGCCAGTTCGCGTGCAATAGACCTGGTAAAACCAAGAATCCCTGCCTTGCTTGTGGCGTACAGCGACTGTCCCACGTTACCCATCTGACCGACCACCGAAGAAAGGTTGACGATCCTCCCGTAACGTTGGCGGATCATGGAGCGGCAGACTGCCTTGGTACAGCAAACCGTGCCTCTGAGATTTGTGCCGATGACTTGATCCCATTCCTCTGACTTCGTCCGGACTAAAAGACTGTCAGAGGTCACCCCGGCGTTGTTCACAAGAATATCAATTTTTTGATGACGGTCAACGATATTCTTTACCGCTTCCTCGATCTCTTGCTCTACGGAAACATCAAACCTTAAGAGTTCCCCGCGTCCCCCTTTTGCCGTGACGAGATGCAATGTCTCCTCGGCAGCTTCTCGGTTGCCGCGATAATTAATAACCACATAGGCTCCCGCATCGCCCAGCGCTACCACGATGGCCCGGCCTATACCTCGGCTGCCGCCGGTGACAAGGGCTATCTGTCCATCAAGGCTCATCCCTTCCAGGCCTGACCAACCCGAGCCACATCTTGCGGGCTCTCGCAATTCTCGGCTTCGATCGCCGAGCTGATGCGCTTCACGAGCCCCCTCAACACCTTACCCGGGCCAATTTCCAATACCCTAGATACCCCCAACTGTTCAAGCCTTTGCACGGTTTCTTCCCAGCGAACAGGGCTCACCGCTTGCTCGGTGAGGAGCGATCTTACGCGTGACACGTCGAGATTGACATCCGCATCGACATTGGTGACCACGCCGACGGAGAAGGGGTGAACCGTCACTTCACGTAATACCTGTTCGAGGCCAACGGCCGCCGGACGCATCAGGGGGCAATGAAACGGCGCGCTGACCGGCAGATCCAAAACCCTTTTCGCCCCTCTTGCCTGCGCCAAGGATTTCGCCCGTAACACCGCCGCCTTGGAACCGGCAATGACGACCTGACCTCCGCCGTTGTAGTTGGCAGGAGACACCACGTCCCCCTGGCTAGCCTCCTCGCAAAGTACTCGCACAGTTTCACTGTCCAAGCCCATGACCACCGCCATGGCTCCGGCACCAGCCGGTACGGCCTGCTGCATGAGTCGCCCGCGTTGTCGTACGACTTCGACGGCGTCCTTGAACGCTAGGGCCCCGACGCAAACCAACGCACTGTACTCGCCGAGACTATGGCCCGCGACATAAACGGGGTGCCATCCCGTTTCCGATCCCAATACGCGCAGGACTGCGATGGACATGGTCAAGATGGCGGGCTGGGTATTCTCGGTGAGCCTGAGCTCGGACTCCGGACCGAAAAAACAGAGCTGACTGAGTGAAAACCCGAGGGCTTCTTCCGCCTCGGCGAAAACTTGCTTGGCCACGGGAAATTGCTCGCACAGATCCTTGCCCATTCCCACATACTGCGAGCCTTGACCCGGAAACACAAAAGCGAGGCAGCCGTTATTCGCCACTTTCCTTTTCCTTTCCTTCCCTTCCCGGAGGCGGTGCTTCATCCGGACCTTCGATTTTTGACCTGAGCCGCTGCCAGATCTTTCGCGGCAATGTTTCCTTTCCCATCCCCGCCACCACGCTTTCCAAGGCGTCCCCGATATGGCGATTCACATCGTGAGACACAAATTCGCGCGCAACCCGAATCGCGTTTTTGATCGCCAGCGGACTCGAGCCTCCATGGGCGACGATGGCGATGCCGTCAAGCCCCAACAACGGGGCGCCACCGTACTCCGCATAATCGAGTCTACGATATGCCTGACGGAGAGAAGCGCGCGCGAACACATAGCCCAGTCGGCTGGAAAGACTATTCTGAAACGCGCTTTTCAATACCTCACCCGCAAAACCCGCAACGCCTTCCATCGTCTTTAACGCAACATTGCCGGTAAATCCATCGCACACGACGACGTCAACCTTGCCATTGAAGATATCGCGGCCCTCCACGTACCCGATATAATTCACCGGAGCTGCCGTCAACAGCTCGCCGGCGGCCCGCGTCAAATCATTGCCTTTAGTTTCCTCCTCGCCGTTACTCAATAGGCCGACCCGGGGCTTGGCGATCGCCAACACTTGCTCCGCATAGACGGAGCCCATAATGCCGAATTGCAGCAGGTGACGCGGCTTGCAATCAACGTTGGCGCCGGCATCAATGATGACGGTGCCTTTCGCCGCGCTGGGCACAACAATGAGAATGGCCGGTCGCCCGACGGCGGGCAACGGTCCCGCCACTAACATCCCCGTAGCCATCATGGCTCCGGAGTTACCCGCGCTCACTACGGCCTGCACCTCACCACGTTTCATCATTTCAAACGCGACTCGCATAGACGAATCTTTCTTCTTCAAGGCGATGCTCGGCGACTCGTCCATGGCCACGACCTGAGCAGCCGGAACAATCGTGAGGGGAGGAAATCTCTTGGCATGGCGTGCAAACTCTCGCTCGACCGCCTCCTTTTGCCCTACTAGAACCACTTCCAAGCCAAGCTCGTGAACGGCTAGCAGGGCCCCTTCCACCACGACCTCGGGAGCATGATCTCCTCCCATTGCATCGACCGCGACCTTTGCCATATGTTAAATCAGAGAGGTTATTGGCTCTCTTCGGTCTTAAGAACGACCCGGCCACGATAAAAGCCGCAATTACGGCAAGCTCGGTGGGGCAAGACTGTTTCGCCGCATTTGGGGCACGAACTCCATTGCGGCTTGGTCAGAGCATCATGGGACCGGCGCTGGTTTTTGACGCGTTTGGAAGTTCTTCTCTTCGGTACTGGCATAAGCTTAATCCTATCTTTCCCTACCGATGACCGGTAGATTCAAATTCAACTGAGATATATTTTTGGACGAGCTAACGACCGATTTTGAGCGTCCGGAAAAGCTCCATCCGTTGATCACCGGGCAGAACCCCGCAAACGCACTTCTCAAGATTAAGATTGACGCCACAACCGCCGCACAGCCCCCGGCAGTCGTCTACGCACAGCGGACGGGTAGGCAGGGCAAGCAGGACTTGCTCCTTGATCAGAGGCGCAAGGTCGATTTCCTCTGTCGAATAATAACTCAGCCCCAATTCGTCGCTTCGCAGTGCGTCAGCCTTTCGGTCGAATCTGAGGGGTTCGGGAGTCAGGACAAAATCGAATGCCTTCGATAAATTGAAGGAGTAGTTGCCAAGACAACGGCTGCAACAGGCATTCAACTTTCCGCCGAAGGATCCTTGAAAAAAAATCTCCTTTCCGGACCGGTAATAACTGAGGCTGACCTCCAGAGAGTTCGGAAATTGAAATTCCCGAAACTGGCTCGCGGCATAAATGCCATTCAAGTCCTCAACCTGCTCCAAAAATTTAATTTCTTTGGGCGATTGACTAATTTCATTGACAGGAATCTTCATCTCGCAGGAGGCCAAGACTTTCAATCGTTTATGAATATATTCTATTGCGCCTCGTTGTCAAGCACTAGGAGACGGTGCCATCCGGCAAAACCGCGTGATTTATTCGCAACTTCCAACACACTTGGGGGCAAAGACAATGCCCGCCCGGGAGAATCGCGTGAGAAACTGCGAGAATCAACCGATTGCAACCGACGGCTTGAGTATTTCGTAGCTTTTTGTTAACCCTTTTGAAGTTGTCATGAAGTTTCCCAGCCTGCTGGAAGAACAATGGCGCGGTCGGCGCTACAACTCTTACAACCGTGTTCTCAAAGACACTTTCTGTGCCCGGGTATATAAAATAGGCTTACGAATGGATTTCACCTGCCCAAACCGTGATGGGACAGTCGCGGTGGGGGGGTGCATCTATTGCAACAACGCGAGCCATACGCCGCAAGACTATCGCCCCCGGACCAGCGTTACCGCCCAGCTCGAACGAGGTGCCGAGGCACTACGCAAGCGGCACCGAGCCGAAAAGTTCATCGCCTATTTTCAGAGCTACACCAACACGTATGACTCGGTATCGAAGTTGGAACATTTGTTTCGCGAAGCCCTGGCCTTTCCGGGTGTCGTCGGTCTGTCGGTTGCCACCCGTCCCGACTGTGTGCCCGATGATGTCCTTGACATGCTTACCGAGCTTTCTCGCGATACCTATTTTTGGCTCGAACTCGGGCTAGAATCGATGCAGGATCGAACTCTCCGCTGGGTGAACCGAGGTCATGGGCTGCGGGAATTCATCGACGCCGTCATCCGTTGCAAGAGTCGCGGCCTTCGCACGTGCACGCACCTTATTCTGGGCTTTCCAGGGGAAACTCGTGAAGAGATCCTCCGGACTCCCCTATTGCTGAATCAACTCGGCGTTGACGGCGTGAAACTCCATAATCTGCATGTCATCAAGCATACGGTCTTGGAGAAGTTTTATGCCGCGGGCGATTTCCGCCTTTTGACGCAGGAAGAATATATCTCGTGCGTCGTCGATTTCCTGGAGCTGCTCGCGCCGGAAATGATCATTCACCGCCTCACGGGCGAAACCTACCGCGCCATTACGGTGGCACCCGAGTGGTCGATCAACAAGATCGGGCTCATCAACGCCATCGATCGAGAGCTGGTTCGAAGAGATACATGGCAAGGGTATCGATTTGCGCCGCAGCACCCCCACCCGTATCGGGCAAGCGCAAACGATGCCCATTGTGACGAGCAAGGAGCGGAGCTTTGAACGGCCATTTGGGTTTGATTCATGCGCTCATCCCCGCTACCGCGGAGCTGCAAGTAGCTGTTCCCGAGAGCCATCCATCCACTCGCAACTTGGGCACGGAACGCAACGGCTCAGGAACTGTGGTCGGATCGGAAGGCTACATTTTAACCGCACATTATGTGGTGCTGGGGGCGGCGGCGATCACGGTGACTCTCGCGGACGGAGAACAATACCCGGGGGAAATCGCCGCCCAGGATTTCGAGACTGGACTGGCTCTCATCAAGATTCCTGCCCGGGGCATACCGTTCCTTAATTTGGCCCTTGAAAATTCGGTGGTGCTGGGTCAACCCGCGGTCCTCATCGCCTCCAGCGGCCCGACAGAACGTAAAGTCAGCGGCGGATATGTGACCTCGCTCGACCCCTACGATGGTCACTGGGAGTACATGCTCGAAAAGACCGTGCGATTGACG